>JARRPN010000072.1:0-7092 GCA_037382875.1 Calditrichaceae bacterium
CTTTACGTAAATCAAACCATCTTTGCGAAGCTTGAGCCAGAAAATTAGATTCATGAGCAATTTTCTCCCACCAAAATGGTACCAGCCAGGCATCCGATGGATGAGTTATGTAAAGATCTCTTGGATACAAATGTACTAATGACCAGAATTGATCAATTATTTATAATGCTGAATGAGTCCAGGGGGCGTAACTGGCTAAAATGGGGTGATCAAATTTTATATTTTCTTGGCTCGTATGAGCATGCAAGTTTTGAACAGGATTCAACTCTGCTAAAACAATGGTTTCCGGAAAGAATAACCTGGCTTGATGAGCAATTCGAGGCTGCTTCGACACCAGTGTTGGATGAAATTCTTTATAACCACCCCACGCAATTTGTTCTAGAACAAAACTATCCCAATCCCTTCAATCCGAAAACCGTTATTCGTTACGCGTTACCCGTTACTAGTCACTTTGAACTATCCATATATAATATTCTTGGGCAAAGGGTGGCCACGCTGGTCAATAAAAAACAACCGGCGGGGAGATATCAGGTTGAGTGGGATGCGAGTACAGTCAGCTCGGGCGTTTACTATTACCGCCTAGAAGCAAAGGGATACAGTGAGGTGAAGAAAATGGCGGTGATAAAATAGAATACCTTGCTTTAAAACTAAGTTTTGTCAAAGACAAAAACGGTGAATTTCCTGTCCGGCAGCCAGACGGGTCTGGTCGAGCTGAACGAACCAGCTAATTGTAAGCTTCGTCACGAGTTAAAATTCGCCAGGGCTTTTTGTTACTTTTTGGCCAGACAAAAAGTAAAGTAAAAAAAGATTTTTAAAATAATGATTAAGTACTTTCTGCCTTGATACAGAAAGTACCAAAGAAATCAAGACTTACAGGAAAAATCTTGAAATTCAGATACTCGTTTCGCTAAAATTCTGAAACTCGTCCAAAAAGCAGGACTCAGACCCGTCACAAAGCACGCCGGGCAGGCAGTTAGAATTTTGGCCGTTCCACTCGCATGAATTTGCTACGATTTTTCCTGAATGTCGGTTCTGAAAATTTTTTTAATGTATGAATCAGCCGATGATCTTTTGATTCATTTCCATCAAGGGAAAAGAACACAATAAATAATAAGAACCAGGTACAAAATTATAGGAGTCAAATCATGTCTACGTATGTAATGTTTGGTAAATACAGCGCGGATGGGTTCAAAGGTATGAGTTCTAACCGTACCAGTGAAGCAACAGAAGCTATAAATAAACATGGCGGTCAGGTTATAGAAATGTATGCATTACTTGGCGATAAGGATCTTGTGCTCATTCTTGATTTTCCAAATACCGAGAAGGCAATGAAAGCAGCCATAGTTCTGAGCAAATTGACCGGGATTGCTTTTACTACATCACCAGCTGTTCCCGTTGCTGAATTTGATAAGATGTTATCTGATCTGTAATAGTATCAATATAAGTAATATTTGCTGTAACCGAGAGACAAGGAAGTTGGACTAAATATTTGCTCAGTTTTCGGCTTTATGCTTGTCTTTCTTTGTATGCTCTCTAATTCGGTTCTCGTAGAGAGGTATGGAAATAATCTTGTCAGTAAATGAATGAAATTAGTAGCGGTAATCTGTAAGTTACTGTTCCTGTATTCCGAATAACTTATTGGCTTCTCAAACAGGTAATAAACAAAGATTGTGAGGTTTCTATGAAAACATCGTGTATTTCCTTTATTTATTTTTCCATTTACCTGATTTTAGTATCCCATCACCTTTTTGCAGATACAGATATTCCAGGTGGATCCGTTTATGGCACTTGGACGCTTGACGGCTCTCCTTATTTTATTCAAGGAGATATCGAAATTCCATCGGATTCCACACTTTCTATTGAACCGGGTGTCATAGTTGAATTCCAAGGACACTATACTCTGCAGGTTCAGGGCAGGTTACTGGCGGTAGGAAGTGAAATGGACACCATTCTCTTTACTGTAAATGATACTACTGGATTCAGCAATCCGGATACATCATTTGGCGGCTGGTATGGAATACGTTTCTCGGATACACCCCAGCATAATGATTCCTCTAAAATTGTCTATTGTAAACTCGAATACGGCAAAGCTTTCGGATCGGTCTGGTATCTGAATGCCGGTGGCGCCATTTGTATTATCCAGTTTGATAAAGTCTTAATCGCGCATTGTCTGATAACCAATAACTGTGCGATTAGTTCAACTGATCATACACCTATGGGTGGTGGAATCTATCTATTTAACTCCGATGTCATTATCCGGGATAATATTTTTTCTAATAATTTTACTAAATTAGGAGGAGCTGTATTTTTTGACGATTCCAATCCGGAATTTA
Organism: Calditrichaceae bacterium; assembly: GCA_037382875.1. Classification (GTDB taxonomy): domain Bacteria; phylum Calditrichota; class Calditrichia; order Calditrichales; family Calditrichaceae; genus JAFGKZ01. The sequence continues at coordinate 2,334 of JARRPN010000072.1, forward strand.
GGAATAATAATTTCATTAATAATTCTGCCGTTGAAGGTGGTGGAGTGGGTATCGGTGGAACCAGTTATCCTACATTTAGCGGAGATACTTTCTTAAACAACACAGCAACATTTCTCGGTGGTGGACTATCATTTTACAATCTTTCGACAGTCATTTGTAATGATCTTCAATTTCGAGGCAATTTTGCTGAAAGTGGGGGAGGTATTTGCGCTTCGGGAGGTGAGTTACAGGCAACCAGTTGTGAGTTTATTGACAATAAGGCAGAATTATGGGGTGGTGGTGTTGCCGGGAATTCAGCCACATTTTATTTTAGTAATTGTACTTTTACCCGTGATACTTCCGATTGGGGCAGTGGTGGTCTTCATGTGGACCATGCTACAGTTGAAATAATACAATGTGATTTTGTTGGAAATAATGCTGTTTTCGGAGGTGGATTTCACAGCGTATATAGTCAGATAATGTTTAGTCAAACGGATTTCTTATATAATCTTGCAGAAGCCGGTGCTGGATTGCATCTTGAAGATAGCGATCTGAATATGACAGAATGTGTTTTACAAGGTAATTATGCTACCAACGGTTCAGGCGGAGCAATTGCTTATAATGTGGATACTACCATATTTGGAAGACCAAATAATTTACAGATATCCAAATGCACAATCGATGGAAATTCGGCAACCAATCAGGGGGGAGGCCTTCACATTGAGCAATTATATTCGGAATACTCACTGGCCGATATTTCGGTGGATCAGTGTGAATTTCTCAACAATCAGGCTAATACATTTGCAGGATTAAGAATTGCTGGCACTGTATCTGATTTCACTCTTTCCAATTCTTTATTTCAAAGCAACACGAGTAACAGTCGTGTAGGAGGAGCAGGATTCCAAGCACAAATTTCCGGAGATGTTTATAATTGCATTTTTTCATGTAACTATTCTTCATTTTCCGATAGCAGCCGCACTGCTCACGGTGTAAGTCTGGGAAACGAAGCAACGGTAGATTTCTTTAATTGCACTTTTTTTGACAGTTCTGATGCGGATGGCATCGGATTATCAGCTCGCCGGGGATCTGAAGCTAAAGTTACTAACAGTATATTTTGGGGATGTGGAGATAATCCCCTAAGCATTACAACAGCAGCCGATTTAGCATGTACTCTGACAGTGAATCATTGTGACATCGAAAATGGCATCGATTCAGTTTATGTATCCGATTCTTTATCGACACTTAATTGGGGTGTTGGTAATATTGATTTGGATCCGCTTTTTGTGGATGCACAAAATATGGATTTTCATTTGCAGGATACCAGTCCCTGTATCGGTAGCGGCGTTGGTTGCATTATTATTAATGAAGCGTGGCACTGTTGTCCAACTTCTGATTTTGAGGGCAATCCAAGACCAAATCCTACCGGTACAAATCCTGATTTGGGAGCTTATGAAAATCTACTCGACGCACCGGTAAGTATTGAAAAAAATACCGAAAATCAACCTCAAAAATTTATACTTTTTCAAAACTACCCCAATCCCTTCAATCCGAAAACGGTTATCCGTTATTCCGTAGGGGCAAATGGCCATTCGCCCCTACAATATGTGGATTTATCTATATACAACATCCTCGGGCAAAAGGTGGCTACGCTGGTGAACAAAAAACAAATGGAAGGAAATTATCAAATAGAATGGGATGCAAGCAATTTTGCCAGCGGAGTGTATCTCTATCGTCTTTCAGCGGATCAGGATTATTCACAAACAAAGAAACTTGTATTGTTAAAGTGAAATCTATTTGTATCAATCTAAGTAAAATTCTGTTGACAGAAAGGTTGGGTGATTTATGAATGTTAGAAATGGTAATTTCTTTATCATCTCATTTTTTATGCTGACTGGTTGTGCTGCCATAAATATGAATCATTATCAGGATGGAAAAGCCCTTGGTAAAAATGAGATGGACGGATTTATAGGAGTTGGGACGGGATTATCATTTCATACCGATACCACTAAAATAGGAGAGAATGCATATGAAGTCGAAACAAAGAAGGGACCATCACCTATATTTTTAAATTTAAGCATTCGTGCAGGCGTACTATCAAAACTGGATTTAGGTGGAGAAATTTTTACAACCATCGGATCAACCGGATTTAAATTATTCAGCAAGTACGAGCTTACAGATACACTTTCAAAGTGGGGCGTAGCGCTTATGCCATTGATAGGATTCAGCTTTCCCTGGTTTGATGAAGAAGATGAGGATGAAGAAGATATAAATACAGATGATGAGATTAAAATTTCCGGTCGGTCTTTTATATTTGAGGTCGTGGCACCTATGAGTTACGCCTTTTCAGATAATATCACTTTAGCTTTCGGACCTAAAGTATATATGCATCACAATTTTATTAACCAGACAGGTGGTAAATCTGCAAATTTGGATAGGAAAGGAAAGCAAACCTGGTTCTCTCCCGGGGCATTTCTTGGTATACATATAAGCAAATTTAGATTTGAAGGATCACTTGTTTATCTGGACAGAAAAGTCTGGATGCCCTACTTTGGATTGAATTTTAGACCTGCTGAATTGTTTGAGGATTCAGATGAGGAATCAGAGGAATCTAACAAATTGGAATAATCTGAGTTATCTTTATAGAAAACTAAAATAATAATAGTTGGATTTTATATATTCTGAATTTGTAGTAAAACCTAAAAAAAGATTGCTTTTAGCAAATTTGATTAACTATATTTGTAAGGGGTAGCAGCAATCGCTGGATTTTGATACAGAATCAGGAATCTATAATTAGATGAATGTACTCTTTTCTTTTATTCAGTAGACTGAACAGATAAATATCCTTCAAAATGACAATGGTGATTGCATAGCTAATCCCATTGCAAATGGATATTTAGTTGTATAAAATTTTACTGTGATTAATTACTTAAACATTAAATTTAAGAAAGGAGTATATCATGCCAGCCAAAAAATTAAAGGAATTTTTAGATAGAAATCATATCAAATATACCTCTATTAAACACTCCCCGGCATACACTGCACAGGAAATAGCAGCCAGGTCTCATATTTCCGGAAAAGAGATGGCTAAAACCGTGATGGTTAAAGTTGATAATGAGATGGCAATGGCGGTATTGCCCGCCTCATTCAAAATCGATTTTGAAGCGCTGATGAATGTAACCGGTTCGGCTATGGTTGATCTGGCTAGTGAAGAGGAGTTTAAATTCATCTTCCCGGATTGCGAAATTGGCGCCATGCCGCCATTTGGCAATTTGTATGATCTGGAAGTCTATGTTTCGGAAAAATTAGCAGAAGACGATGAAATTTGTTTTAATGCCGGCACACATAATGAACTGATACGCATGCACTACGATGATTTTGAACGGCTGGTAAGACCTAAAGTATTTGAGTTTTCATTAACATAATATTTATTCAGGATTGACTATAGTTATAGCTATAAATGTTAATTGAATATAGAGCACTGGAATGCTTTTAAAGCAAAGTGGATAACTAAACCCAAATCGACTCTATCAATACAAAAATATATCTTTTTCTTGTACTTTATTTTTTTGTTTTTTACAATTAAATACAAAATTATTCAAATTGAAAAATTTTCCATTTAAAAAGAAATAAATAACTTATATATTTTAATTTTAAGTAAAGTCAAATCAAAATAAGATAAATTAAGTGAGATTAATTTGCCTTCAATTTTTACACACTCTTTTGTTGGAATAATAAGTGCATCTATTTTTAAAACAACAAAATTTAAGATTAAGTTTTTTATATTATCAATTATATGTCCTGTCTTACCGGATCTTGATGTACTAGCTTTTAAATTCGGGATTCCATACGAGCATTTTTTTGGACATCGTGGATTTTTCCATTCTTTATCATTTGCATTTTTATTAGCAGCGATTATAATTCTGATATTTTTCTGGTCGAAAGAAATCAAATTTAAAAGTAAATTCGGTCTATTACTCTATTTTTTTATTCTGACAGCGAGTCATGGAATTTTGGATGCCTTCACCTCCGGAGGATTGGGTATTGCTTTATTATCCCCGTTTGATAATACACGATATTTTTTCCCATATACACCGATTAAAGTATCACCATTGGGGATTTCAGCCTTCTTCGGTGAATGGGGTAAGCGTGTAATAATTAGTGAAATGCTATGGGTATGGTTGCCGTTGATAATTTTATTTATCCTGGTTAAAGTCATTCTATGGATTCGATATAATAGGTTAACTAGATGAGGAGTTCCATTCAAAAAAAGACAATTATCGCACTCCCTTTAATTTTGGCTTGTTTATTAACGATTTCTCTTGTAGCAACGGTTGAGTTGATGAAGATAAACAGCATTAGTGAAGATAGTTCCATTGCAGGAACGATTTTCTTTATAGTTTTTGTTAAAAATATTCGGTATATATAAATTATTTTAGCTTAAAATGGAAGATACTTAATCCATAAGTATTCTTATTGAACCGCCTTCAAGTATTTTAGATAATGAAAGGTAGGTACTATGAATTGGAAAGAATTGCTTAAAAGTGAAATCGAGTCAACCTATAAATTAACTGCGGGGCTTATTAATCTTGTCGATGAGGATAAATTAGACTGGAAACCATCTCCAGAAAACAATTGGATGACCACAGGTCAATTACTTAACCATCTCACAGATGCATGTGGCATGCCGATTCGAGGACTTATTACTGGTGATTGGGGATTGCCTAATGGCGTTAATCTAACCGATTTATCTCCTGAGGAAATGCTGCCTCCAGCTGAAAAA
>JARRPN010000073.1:0-7474 GCA_037382875.1 Calditrichaceae bacterium
TATCCGCGATCTGCCCGATTTCTCTGAATCCTAACATTTTTGCAGCTTGCTTTAGTGAATGAGCAGCATAATCCAATTGATCCAGGGCTTTAGCATTGGTTGGTTTTTCTTTCAAAATCGCATTGGAATCTTTAATAAGAGTAATAAACTCCTTTGCTTCTTACTGAAATATTTCCAGCATATATTCATCAGATTCATCATCATCAAATAGCGGTTTTTCCAGTGTTTCTGGTTCTATTGATTTAGTTATTTCCAGCAAATTAATTGTTTTTGCAATTTCAGAAGTATTTACCGGTTCACCTTTACTTAATTTTTCAATTAATTTTACCGCTTCATGTACATTATCCTGAATTTCAGCGGAATCAGTAACCTTCTTCTTCTTAATAGCATCAGTAAGCGTTTCCAGACTATCCGCGATCTGCCCGATTTCTCTGAATCCTAACATTTTTGCAGCTTGCTTTAGTGAATGAGCAGCATAATCCAATTGATCCAGGGCTTTAGCATTGGTTGGTTTTTCTTTCAAAATCTCTTTAATAAGAGTAATAAACTCTTTTGCTTCTTCCTGAAATATTTCCAGCATATCTTCATCAGATTCATCATCAGCAAATAGCGGTTTTTCCAGTGTTTCTGGTTCTTCCTTTTTTTCTTCTTCAGTTGGTTCCGTTTCTTCAGCAGCTACATCCTCAATTACAATATTATCAAGAATATTACGGATAGCATCGATAGAAGTTTTTACATTCTTATCTTCATTTGTGATGAGTTCCTCTAAATCATCAACAGCTTTTGATAAAGTATCATTAAGCCCTTCTGGAATAGTGATAGATGATTTACCAAATATTTCCGCAGCTTCTTCTATTGTAACAGCCATATCGCTAATCGACGATTTATTTAGAAGATGTGCCGAAGACCGAATGGCGTGCATAGCTGTTTCTATTTCATTAAGTAGCGTACGATCATCAGGATTCTTCTGTAAATTGGTAAGAGCTTTTTTCGCATCTTCTAGATATTGCTGGCATTCTGAGATAAATATTTTCTCAACATCTTCTTCAGCTTCTTCTTCAATCTGTTCTTTAGGTGCTTCTTTTTCAGCTTTCTGTTCCTCTGATGTCTTTTCTTCCTCTACAATATCACTAGCAGCCGATTCTTCTGTTGTCAAAGGAACAGTTATTACATCCTCGAGAACGGCTAAAATATCATCACACGCACCCGTTTTTCCTCTGGATTCAATACGTTCCAATACTAATTCAAACGAATTATCAAGTTCATCAACGATTTCAGATGTAATTTGAGCTTTATTTTCTGAATCAAAAAGATCAGAATAATAGGTTAATATGGGTAAATAGTTTTTGTATTTCGTAATTTGGCAATTATCAATAAAATTTGAAAAGAAATTATTGAATAATTCAATACTTTTTTCATCTTTATCTATCAGGGCATTTGCCAAATTGCCATTGATCCTATTCCACTGACTACTTGTGGAGTCAACAAGCGCTTTAGCAATTTTATCGTCATCCTCAAATGAATAAGCATCCTCTTCGCCAATTTGCTTAATTTCTAACAATAATTGATGAATTGTAGTAAAATCTGGAGATTGTTTAATTTGTGCAAATATTTCATTCCACATATTATCAATAATATTGCCGCATGCTTTTTTATCTTCATTCTTTAATTCATCACGATACCTATAAGCTTCTCGCAGTGGTTCACCCACTTCTTTATCAAATTCCGGTAGAGCAATTTTTGTAGCACCAATTAATTGATTAATCGTTTCTAAAACCGAATCGAGTTGTAGTCTTCCTTTAAATGAAGCATGAACCTTTTGATAAATTTCTACCAATATGGGATAAATCTTCGCTTTATCTGAAAATGCTATCAGTTCTTCGCTGGATGCTTCAGTTATGAACTCCTCTTCAGCCTTAGGGCTTGGCTCTTCCGCTTGATCTTCCTCTTCTGCTTTTGGTTTTGTTTTCGTAAATGAATCATTCAAATTGTTACAGAGATCATCAATGCGTTCTCGTTGTTCATCTTCTGAAAGCGCTGATCCCGTTTGATAATTCTCAATTTTTGTCATTTCCGTAAAAATTTGCTCAAATGCGGAATAACTATCATCACTAAGATATAATTTTTCCTTTTTAGCTTCTTTTAAAACTGATATAAGTGATACACAAAAATGCTCTATACCGTTGTACCCATGGATCATACTTATTTCTTTTAATGCCTGAAATTCTTCAACAATATTATTATAGACTGTCTTACCAGGGTCTGATTTATTTTGATCTAAGTGACTTTTTACCTGATCTAAATGAACTTCGATTTCTGATTTAAAATATTCATGCAAAACATCATCAATAGTTTGTTCACCAGTTTCATCAGGTGTTGTGATTTCTTCGGGCTTGGGTTCAGTTTTAACCATTTCCTTCTCGGTTTCTTTAACCGGTTCGCTCTTTTTTGCTTTTTTCTTTGGTATTTCTTTAGTTGAGGTAATCTGCAAAAATAAATCTTGTTCCTTGGATTCGAGGTCACGTAGAGCCTGAATACAAATTTCCATATTAGTATTCAGTGTTTTCATAAGTTCTTCTGCTGTCAAACTTCCAATATCCAATACTTTTATAGCTTTCGCTAATGCGCTTACTGTAGGATCATAATTATCCAGATCATTTTCATGGATTGATTTATTAAATTCATTAAAAATAGAAATTAATTCTGTATATGGTTGTTTTTTATCTTTAAGATTGGCTGCTTCAAGAGCTTTGTTGTACTGTAACTCAAATTCTGTCTTGTAAAATTCTTGGAAAGATAATAATTTTTCCCCTGCGCCTGTTTCGGCTTTTGCTTTTTCATCCTTGCCAGAGACCTGACCTTTTTCCCGAAATAGTTCTAAAGCTGATCCTAGAGCTGAAATACTCTCTGAATCTTCAACCATTAATTGATAAAGATTAACAAAATCTTCAGCTAGATCGACCACGCTCGAATATACAGTATATGGTGATAAATCTTGAATTCTATCAACCATATCAAACAGGAAGATTGCAAATTCACTGGTTCCCTGGTATCTGGCCAGTTTTTCCAGACCATCAACAATATTTTCTTCAGCAAGTAAATGATTGCTTAGTTCTTCAAGTGTAGAATAATTTTCTTCCGGAATGCTTCCGGTTCCCTTTTCCAGGGTATTTTTAAAAAACTCAATAAGATAAAATTCCGTAAAAGATAAATCTTTTAATTTATCAATCATCATTTTCTTGCTCCAAATCTCATTCTGCCAGTCTAAATTTGGCAACCGCCTGATTTAAGTTTTGAGATAAAAATTCCAATTGCGTTGCAGACTCTTTCGATTGTTTTGCGCTATCAGCTGTCTCTTTAGCGATAGTAGAAATATGTTCTAGGGTTCCTACAATCTCATCAGAAAATTTTGTTTGTTCTTCAGTAGCTGAGGAAATATTAAAAGCGGATGTTGTAGAAATTTCCACACTGCCCAGAATTTCTCTTAAGGCTTCACCAGCACCGTCAACAAGCGAAGTTCCGTCTGTGGCTTCTTTTGCTCCCTCTTCTATGGCTGTCATTGTTTTAGCAATACCGCTTTGAACATCAGCAATTAATTTTGAGATTTCTTCAGCTGAGTTACTGGAACGTTCAGCCAGGTTTCTTATCTCATCAGCAACAACTGAAAATCCTCGACCAGCATCACCGGCACGTGCAGCTTCAATTGATGCATTTAATGCCAGCAAATTAGTCCGGCTGGCAATTTCACCAATAAAATCGCTTATTTCACCAATACGTGTAGACTGTTCACCCAATGTTCTGACCTGTCTTGCTGCATCGCGAACAGAATCACGGATATTATGCATACCATGAATGGTCTTTTTAACAATATCACTTCCGCGATCAGCGACACTTTTGGCATTTTGTGCAGCTTCTGCAGCACGCTTAGCACTCTGATTAGTATCGGTTATTAATTTAGCCATGTCTTTAGCAAAATGACTGATACGTTCTGTACGTGATGCCTGATCTGCAGCACCATTGGCCATCGATTCAATATTAGATAGAATACCTTCTGTTGATGAGGCTACTTGTTCTGCTGCTTTTTTTGCATCACGAACCAGTTCGCTTAAATCACTGATCATAAGATTAAAAGAATCAGCCAGTGCACCAAGTGTGTCCGCTGTAACATTAGCGCTGACTGTAAAATCGCCATCAGCAGCAGAACTGACAATTTTTAATAGCTCGGTAATTTGTTTCTGTATTTTATCCCGCTCAACTCCACTATCCTTCGATGTAGAAAGACTTGATTCCAATTGCTGAAGAGCAGAGTTAACTTCATCAAGATAAATTTGTTCTTCTTCAGGTTTTTTTACACCCTCACCCTTTTCCATACGCTCGATGTTCATGGTAATAAAATCCATACCATGATTTAATTTTTTAGATTCCAGGCTCAAAATTATGAACAGGGCTAATAATACTGCAATACCTAATCCCAATGGTCCTAATAATACCCATAATGACGGCAAGGTTTTTGGCATAAGATATTCAATCATTAATATTAGGTTTGATGCTTCTCTATTTTCATCCTTAAGTGGAGCAAACGCATAAAGTTTAAGTCCTTCAGGTGCCTCCGTCTTCTTTAATTTGGTCATATTCTGTTTAATGGCATCGTCCATTTCTTTTAACAGATCATAGCTTTGGCCAATAATATTAAGTTTGATATCATTTATTATAATTTCAGTAGCATTATCTTTTTTACGTAAAATCTTTAAATGATAATTCGAATTCCCTAGTTGTTCCCTCAAGGACGAAAGTTTAATAAAAGCATCATTATAATTTTCAGAATCAAAATCTTTATCAGTTTGGATCATCATAATTGATTTACTATTAAAAATAATGGATCCATTGGTTGCTACGAGTTTTAACTGGTTTTCCATGGTATGCAACATTGCACTATTATGTGCCTGTATATTAAAATAGCTCACAACAGCTACACCAATTACAACAACGATAACCAATATAATTAAAGTATTATTCTTAATCTTTGAACCTGTAATATTCATTTTAACCTCTAATTAAAATCGGTATTGACTTATTTCTTTAGAGTCAATAATCTCCCTGACTTCCAGTAGATGAATCAAACCTAATTTTTTATCTTCATACAGTCCATTGAGAAAATGAATAAAATTTTCTGATGATTTTCTATTTGGAACCTGAATTTTTGTCTCATCTATATCAAGTACATCCATTACCTTATCCACATAAATACCAAAAGAGATGTTTTCATTATTTAATATTACAACATAATTTTTATCTGAAATATCATTCATCTGTAAATCAAAGAGAACACGCATATCGATAATGGAATAAATTTGTCCTCTTAAATTAAATACTCCTAAAATACTTGGATTCAAATTTGGTATTTTAGTAACTCTTGGAAACGGGATTACCTCTACAACTTTATTTATTTCAATACCAAAATAGTGTCCTGATAAATTTATAACTGAATACCTGGATTCATTAATATTTGTTTTTTCTTTTTTCGTTGAATCCTTTGTCAACTTACATATCCTTTTTTCAAAATCGCATGGGTAAAGCTTTTTTGTCTTATCAATATAATCTTACATAAATTCATGTAAACAAAAATTTGCTTACTAACCTAATAATTCACGGATTTTTGATACCAGTTCATCATCTTTAAATGGCTTCGGTAAAAAGGCATCAGCTCCTTCTGATCGTGCTTTTTCAACCATTTGGGGTGAATCTTTCCCGGACAGCATAATTACCGGAATACCCTTCGATGCTTTAACTGTCTTAAGCAGATCAATACCATTAATATCGGGAAGCATTAAATCCAATATCATCAAACTTGGATTTTTATCATCCAGGATAGCTAATCCATCTTTACCGCTTACAGCTGTTTCGATTTTATAATTTTCATCTTCTAGGGCAATTTCAACCATCTTGCGAATTACGATACTATCATCAACGACTAGGATGGTTTTCATATCTGCTAATTCTTCTGGAGAAGGCCCTTCCGGTTCCTCTTTCTCAGGTTCCGGTTCTTCCTTTTTAGCTTCTTCTACAGGTTGTTCTTCACTAAAATCAATATCAAGGTCAGCGCTTTCAGCTTCTTCCTCTTTATCCTCCATATCCTGTAAATCAATTTCGAGGGTTTCTTCTTCAACCGTTTCCTGCTCTGCTTCAAGTTCTGTATCAACTTCGACATCCTCTTCAGCGTCAGTTTCTACGGCAGCATCTGCTTCCATTTCTGACGTTTCATCCAGATCAAGATTATCCAGTGAAAAATCAGTCTCATCTTCAACAACGGATTCTTCACTAACTTCTTCATCTTCAACGACAGAGAGAATATCATCGGCTAAATCCTCATTAGTATCAGCCATTTCTTCTTCAACAACAGGCTCTTCCTTTGTTTCTTCTGTTTCTTCATCCAGATCAAATTCAAGAGATTCCTCAGTCTCAACATCTTCAGTCTGTAATTCAATCTCTGGTTCCTCTTCTTTCTCAGGTTCTTTTTCTTCCTGAGCTTCCTCAACAAGAGGCTCTTCAACCTGCTCTTTTACTTCTTCTGCGCCTTCAGCTTCAACCAGGCCCTCCGAAATCAGCCTTTGAAGAGCGTCCTCTGCAACTGAAGGTTCATCTTCAAGATATTCAGCAATTTGTTCTGATCCGACCGATCCATCAATCAGAAAAAATACCCTCCACGCATTGTAGGGAAGCTTTGCTGAATGAATCTTCTCTTCAACATTCTTAACGCGTTTATACTTTGTTCCCACAACTTTACCCTTTCGTGAATTTATGTGCGATTATTTTTGTTGATAATTTCTTCTGCCAATTTTAAATAGCTCACCGAACCTGGTGATGCTAAATCAAGCAATGCCACCGGCTTTCCAAGAGCCGGAGCTTCTGCAATTTTAGAATTCCTAGGAATTTTGGCATCAAATACAATATCTTTAAAATTGTGTCTCAACTCTTCTGCAATTTCCTTACTCTTTTTGATTCGTTTATCCAGCATGGTAATTAAAATACCTAAAAGTGTTAAATCGGGATTGTATTTCGATCCGACATTACGCACAGTTCGTAAAAACTTTCCAAGTGAATTTAAAGAAAAGTATTCAGATTGTACCGGAATTAACAATGATTCAGCAGCTATTAATGCATTCATAGTAATTGTCCCGAGACTGGGGGGACAATCTAAAATGATATAATCATATAGATCTTTTAACGGAGATAAAATACTACGTAACATTTTCTTTTGTAATAATTGTGTGTACAATTCTACTTCTTCCTCTTCGGTTTTAATATGAGAGGGTACAATTTCCAAATTGTCTAATCCTATGTCTTTAATTGCCATAGCTAGAGGAATTTTATTTACAATAATATCGAATAATCCATATTCAATATCCAGTCCCTGCAAATGAAAACTCGCTGCAATACTACCCTGCGGATCCAAATCGATAAGCAGAGTTTTTTT
>JARRPN010000074.1:0-7056 GCA_037382875.1 Calditrichaceae bacterium
ATTTAATTGTCGACTAACCAGTTATAATAATCTAAACACTATATAAGATTTGTTTTAAATAACATTTTTAATTTCAATTAATTATTAGAAGCATTATATGCAACAATATCGCTCTTTTTTTCTAAAGTGAATAATTCGTTAGTCGACAATTAAATTGCATGTGTTATTAATTTAAAAGAAAAATTTTGAAAGATTGTCTAACTACAAGAATGCACTCATAGAATAATTATTCAGACGTAAAAAATATGAACTTTTTTCACCTCAGCAAATTCTTAATTTTATCAATAAAACACCACAGTTCATAGGTAAATATGGATAAAAATGGATGTTAGAAATAAAAGCATAAAAAGTTATGAATAATGATATGACACAGAATATATTGATTGTTGATGATCATCCGGAAAATCTACTCGTTCTTGAAAATATTCTGGATTTACCTGGCTTAAATTTTATAAGAGCAGAATCAGGCGAAGAAACATTACGCATAATGTTGAAACAGCGCGATGTAGCTTTAATATTACTTGATGTACAGATGCCAGGGATGGATGGATTTGAAACAGCATCACTTTTACGTAGTGCCTCTAGTACAAAACATATACCGATAATTTTTGTTACTGCTATAAGCAAACAAGACAAGAATATTTTTAAAGGATATGAATCGGGTGCCGTCGATTATATGTTCAAACCAGTTGACCCGGATATTCTTAAAAGTAAGGTTCAGATATTTCTGGAATTGGATCGTAGAAAGAGAGTCCTGGAAGAAAAAAATATTGAGTTGCATGAAGCCAAAATGAATACGGATAAAATATTAGCAAACGTTCGAAATGGATTGTTCCTTTTGGATAAAAATTTAAATTTTAAACCCCAATATTCGTTCGCTCTTGAAAAAATAATGTTAACAAATAATCTCGCCAATACAAATTTCATCGAATTTTTAGATAATAAAATTCCTGATAAAATCAAATCATCCTGTGAAGATTATTTGGATTTAATCTATCAGGATAATATGCCGGAAACTACATTAGATAAATTGAATCCTTTGAATGAAATCGAGTTAACCTTTGATCAAATAGGTTCGGAAGAAAAAATTACTAAGACATTAAATTTTTCTTTCAAACGAATATATAATAATAATCAGGAAATTGATGAAATTATTGCCACAGTAGTAGATATAACAGACAAAATAATACTGGCCAAAAAATTAAAAGATTCTGAAGATCAATATAAAAAACAAATGGAAATGGCCTTTAATATATTGCATGTTGAACCGAGTCTATTAAACGAATTTATGGATGGCCTGCAAGATGAATTGAATTATATGGATGAATTGTTAGAGCATACTAAAAAAACGACTGAATATGCTACTACTTTGGAAAAAATATTCCGTTCAGCACATTTAATAAAAGGCAACGCCAGTCTGCTTGACTTAAAATTCTTTATTAGCCAGGCCCACGATTTTGAAGAAAAAATAATCGAGGTTCAGAATAAGAAAGTTATTGAAGGAGCTGATTTTCTGCCTCTGGTTATGAAGCTGAGCGAGTTACAAAAGACAAGTTCAGAAATTCATGATTTGATTGATAGAATAAAAAATATACAAAATCATTTTCGACCCAAACGGGAATATGAGAATGATTTATTTATCAAGTCAATGCAAAATTTGGTTCACAATACAGCTCACGATTTAAATAAAAAAGTAAAATTGATAGATAAGAATTTTGATTTGGGGAATATACCATATAACAGCAGATTACTGGTAAAGGAAATTTTAATTCAGTTAGTTCGTAATGCAATAAGTCATGGTATCGAAAAACCGGCAGATCGAAAGAAATTCAAGAAAAATGAAACAGGATCCTTAACATTATCCTCATTTCAGGATGATACTTATTTTGGATTTGTACTTCGAGATGATGGTATAGGGCTTCAGCTTGAACAATTAAAAAAGAATGCCGAAAAAGCAGATAAAATTAAAAAGAAAGATTTCAATTCCCTCAATAAGGATCAGTTAGTAAATCTTATTTTTATGCAGGGTGTATCTACTACGGAAAAAGCAGATCAGATATCTGGTCGGGGTGTAGGTATGGCAATGATTAAAGAAAAAATTGATAAACATGATGGCAAAATAGAAGTTAATTCTCAACAGGGTAAATATTGTGAATTTAAAATTACTTTCAAAATAACAGAAAAATAAATTATTATCATTTTAATTCGGGAGAAAAATGGAATGGCTGATGTAAATAAAATTATGATCGTTGATGATTCACAAATGATCATAAAGTTAATACAGGAATTTCTACAAAAATATAAAATAGAAATCGTTGGAACGGCCTCTGACGGCAAGGAGGCGATTGAACTATTCAAAAAAACAAATCCTGATATTGTCACCCTTGACATAACCATGCCGGAAATAGATGGCTTAACTGTTCTCGAAGAAATTCTTAAAATAGACTCATCCGCGAAAGTAGTAGTCATATCAGCCTTATCGGATAATGCAACAGCATTAAAGGCACTGAGAATTGGCGCAAAGGATTTCATTCCAAAGCCGTTTAAAGAGGAAAATTTTAAAACTGTCTTGGATCGGCTGATTTTTGAAGAAAATGCCTGACGATTTTATTTAGATTTTTATAAGAAGGCGTGTTACTTATATAATATGGAGTCGCGATAATTTAAGCATTATATTCTCTGCAAGTATTTCTACTTATATACATTGTTATATCCCAGTAGGTATTTTAAAAATCAGTAGTTATTTTTTTGATCTGATATACCAGATTAAGTTATATTCTATGAAAGAAAATAAATAATTCTGAATAAGGATAAGCTATGAAAGTTGTCACATTTGGTGAAATAATGCTTCGTCTGTCTACACCGGGATTTGAGCGATTCTATCAATCAAAACAGTTTGATATAAATTTTGGCGGCGGTGAAGGTAATGTTGCTGTATCGTTGGCGAATTATGGATTTGATAGTTATTTCGTAACAAGACTGCCGAAACATGAGATTGGTCAGAGCGCTGTAAATTTCTTACGTCAATATGGTGTGCATACCGAATATATTGCCCGAGGCGGAGAAAGGGTTGGTATTTATTTTCTTGAGACAGGCGCCAGCCAAAGACCATCTAAAGTCGTTTATGATCGTTCTCATTCTGCCATTTCAGAAATTCAGTCAGGTGAAATTAACTGGAATGAAGTCTTTGAAAATGCCAAATGGTTTCACTGGACAGGCATCACCCCTGCTCTTGGAAAAAATACACAAGTTGTATTAAAGGAAGCCTGTATGGCTGCAAAAAAGGCGGGTGTTATAATTAGCTGTGATCTAAATTTCCGTAAAAAATTATGGACCGAGAAAGAGGCACAATCTGTGATGCAGCCTTTGATGGAGTCTGTTGATGTTTGTATCGCCAATGAAGAAGATGCTGAGAAAAGTCTTGGATTAAAGGCCGGCGTTTCGGATGTGGATAGAGGCGATTTACAGGAAGAAGCCTATTTTAATGTGGCCCGTCAATTAAAGTCACAATACAAATTCAGTTCCGTAGCCATTACACTCCGGGAAAGTTTTTCTGCCTCGCGGAACGGTTGGAGTGCCCTGCTGCTGGATGATAAAGATTGCAAAGAAGCCTATCGTTCCAAACGATATGATGTTCAGATTGTTGACCGGGTTGGGGGCGGTGATTCTTTTGCCGGTGGATTGATTTACGGATTACTAACTAAAGCTAATACCAAAGATGCTTTGGAATTCGCAGTTGCAGCATCTTGTTTAAAACAAACTATTCCGGGTGATTTTAATCTGGTCAACGTGGACGAAGTAGAAAAATTAGCTAAAGGAAGCGGGTCCGGACGCGTAGAGCGATAATCTATCAGTTTACTTTTAATTCAATTTTTCTACACAAATTTGATTCTGGTTAATTATAAGTTTTAATCATAAATAAAGGAACATAAATAATGGCGAAGTATTTTTACAATTACTTGATATTCATATTTATTATATCCACAATATCTAATTGTACTAATAAAAATATCGAAGTAAATACCACTAAGGAATTTGATTTTCAGAATCCTGAACTTCCCATGGAAGTCCGTGTGAATGACCTACTTAGCCGAATGACCCTTGATGAAAAAATATCTCAGCTTTCATCTATCTCGCCAGGAATTAAACGTCTTGGTGTGCCGGAATATAACTGGTGGAATGAGGCTCTGCACGGCGTTGCCCGGGCAGGAGATGCAACGGTCTTCCCTCAGGCGATTGGTCTGGCAGCTACTTGGAATCCCAAACTTATTAATAAAATGGCTGATGTTATATCTACAGAGGCCCGGGCCAAACACCATGAGGCATTGCGTAAAAATGATCATGGACAATATAAAGGGCTCACATTCTGGTCGCCGAATATAAATATCTTTCGTGATCCGCGCTGGGGCCGGGGGCAGGAAACCTATGGCGAAGATCCCTATCTGACTTCACAAATTGGGATTGCTTTTGTAAAGGGTATGCAGGGTGATGATCCCAAATATCTAAAAGCTGCGGCGTGTGCCAAACATTTTGCTGTACACAGCGGACCGGAACATTTAAGACATGAGTTCGATGTTAAGGTGAGCGATCGTGATCTGTGGGAAACCTATCTGCCTGCATTTGAAGCCCTGGTCAAAGAGGCGAACGTGGAGGCGGTGATGTGTGCTTACAACCGTTATGATGGTGAAGCCTGCTGTGGAAGCAATTTTTTACTTAAAGATATTTTACGGGATCAATGGGGATTTAAAGGACATATTGTATCTGACTGCTGGGCCATTACTGATATCTATACCACCCATAAAATTGTGGAAACTGCGCCGGAAGCAGCAGCACTGGCATTGAAGAGTGGCACAGATGTTAATTGCGGTATGTCTTATCCAAAATTAAAAGAAGCTGTTAAACAGGGATTAGTAACTGCAAATGATATTGATAATGCCTTAAGATATTTACTGAATACCCGTTTTAAACTAGGCATGTTTGATCCGCCTGAAATGGTAGCTTATGCCCAAATTCCAATCGAAAAAAATACTGCGCCTGAACATAATGCACTTGCTTTGGAAGTTGCGCATCAATCTGTTGTATTATTAAAAAATGAGAATAATACATTACCATTATCTAAATCACTCAAAAAAGTTGCAGTGATTGGTCCCAATGCAGACGATTATGATGTCTTGCTTGGTAATTATCATGGTACGCCAGTAAGATATTCAACACCGTTAACCGGAATTAGGGATATTTTACCGGTATCCGCAGAAGTTAACTATGCCTTGGGCGTTAATTATTTAGGCGAAAAATACAAACTGGAGCCGATACCCAAAGAGATATTCTATTACGAAAATGAACCGGGATTGAAAGTCTCTTATTATAAAAACATAGAACTGAAAGATAAGCCCTATCTGGTTGACAGAGATGACCAAATTGACTACAGATGGTCCTATGGATCACCAATTGATAACATGCCGGTTGATAATTTTTCCATATGCTGGGAAGGACAGCTCAAACCTGATGAATCAGGTCGTTATTATCTTGGCGTTTCAGCTGACGAAGGATTCCGTTTATATTTTGAGGATGAGTTGGTCCTGGATGTATGGAAAGGCCATGGAGTTAAAACGGCTGGTTTCGAAAAAGATTTGGAAAAGGGCAAACTGTATTCATACAAACTGGAATATTATGAAAATTATAATAATGCACAAGTTATGTTTGGTTGGCATAAACCCAGTAATAATCTTCATGAAGCAGCAATGAAGCTTGCAAACGATGCTGATGCCATTATTTTTGTTGGCGGACTTAACGCGCGATTAGAAGGTGAGGAAATGGATGATCATATTAAATTTGAAGGTTTTTTCCGTGGGGATCGAACAAAAATATCCTTACCTGTTGCGCAAACTACATTAATAAAAGAACTGGCAAAATTAAATAAACCTTTGATTTTAGTAATCATGAGTGGAAGCGCTGTATCGGTCAATTGGGAAAATGAAAATATTCCGGCAATAATTCAGGCTTGGTATCCTGGGCAGGCCGGGGGTACAGCCATTGCTGATGTGATCTTTGGCGATTATAATCCGGCTGGGCGATTGCCGGTTACGGTGTACAAATCGGAAGATCAATTGCCCGATTACGATAATTATGATATGGCTGGACGAACATACCGATACTTTGAGGGTGAGGTATTGTATCCCTTCGGATATGGTTTAAGTTATTCGAACTTTGAATACAGTAATCTTCAGGTAACACCTAATCAATTTGCTGAGGGCAAGGATATATCCATTTCAGTTGATATTGAAAATACATCACAAATTGCCGGCGATGAAGTTGTTCAAATTTATGTGACTGATAAACAATCATCCGTGTCTGTTGCGATTAAATCATTAAAAGCGTTTCAGCGTATTCATCTTTTAGCAGGTCAGAAAGAAACAGTACGATTCACTTTAGAACCGGATGATTTTGGATTATATAATGACAATATGCAGAGAATAATTGAGGCTGGTGATTTTGAAGTCATGGTTGGCAGTAATTCACTTGATGGTCTAAAAGCAACAGTCAGTGCAGAAGAAAATATCCTTGTACAAAAATAAAGTTTATAGAAAATTCTGTATAAGCATGTTTTTCTGTAATATTGTTTGATTGATATAACCCTGTTGACTATACTTATCAGGCGTCAATCTTTAATTAATTACTAGCAATTGAGTTAAGCAATAATGGGATACAATAAATGAAATTCGGATTCTTTGATGACAAAAACAGAGAATATGTAATAACCAATCCAAAAACACCCTATCCGTGGATTAACTATCTAGGCAATGAAGATTTTTTCTCCATTATTTCCAACACAGCAGGTGGTTATAGTTTTTATAAAGATGCCCGCTTACGCAGGATCACCCGGTATCGTTACAACAACACACCGCTGGATACCAATGGCAAGTATTTTTATATCAATGATGATGGGGATATTTGGAATCCTGGTTGGCAACCTGTTAAGGTGAATCTGGATTCCTACGAGTGCCGACACGGATTAGGTTATTCCAAAATCAAAGGATCAAAAAATGGATTATCCGT
>JARRPN010000075.1:0-7009 GCA_037382875.1 Calditrichaceae bacterium
CGACAACATGGATTATAGACCGTGATGGTAAATTCGCCTATAGGCATCAGGGCTATAAATCCGGTATTGAGGAAATCTATAAACAGGAATTAAATAAAGTATTACCCGTTGTGCGAAATTAAAGTATTGCATGTTTTACATGACACAATTGTTTATTAAGCGAATATTTATTCAAATATTGTAGCATGGTATAACCAGTAATTTTAGCCAGAATTCTGGTTGCCAGCCCCCAAAATGATTTAGCGTAGTTATTTTGAATTTGAAATTGATCACATAATTGCGAAAATATGGTTTCAATTCGTTTGCGTATTTTACGAAAAAGAGGCGGTTGTTTGACATAGTTTTTTTGATTAATTCGTTTAGGCGTATTGATTAATAATCCATAATCCTGGAACAATTCAGTTTGCATAGGATCACTTAAATAAGCTTTATCACCAAGCAACAAACAATCATTATACTGATCTTTGACATCTTTAAGAAAGTGTATATCAGCTACCTGAGCTTTTGTTAAGTCAAAGTGTGTTATAACACCATCAAGTGATGATATACTATGTAATTTATATCCATAAAATGGTAAATTTTGAGCTGCACAAAATCCAAAATCAGGCGCATTTTGATGTTCTTTTTTACAGATTCTTATGCGTTTTGCCCGACTAAAACGGCAGATAGGCAAGGGCATTGAATCAATGATAAAAGTGTTTTCGCCTAAAGTCAATTGAGCTACTAAATGACGACGCACCAATTCAGTGTAATTGGAAAGTTGCCTTCTTCGTCGATTAAAATTTGAACGATCAATCAAATGTGGAAATACTATCTTAAATTTATTCAGTTTTTGGAATAAATAATTTTCACTATTTATCATTAGACACTCAGCCAGGATACTCAATGTGATGATTTCGGCATCAGAGAATTTTGGTTTTCGACCGATTTTCTTGATGTTTCCATTACTATCTAATAATTCTCTTAAAGATTTTTTGACAATGATCAAAATATTGTTGAAATTTTGTTGGAGATTGTGCATAGCTTAATCCTTGTTTTTGTTGTGGTTAACTAAATTTAAGGATTCATAAACTAATGTACAATCTCTTTATTACATTTCGCACAACGGGTTAAAGATATGTAAAATTTAAAGATTAAATATTCAGAATTCTTTAATTGTGGTGTAAAATTATGGATATAAAGGATATAAAGTATCAATAATGAAATGACTTAATTTTGCAAAATTAATTAGGAATCTGTTTATTTTTCGTGTTTTTGCTTGGCGTAGGCTTCATCGGCCATCAATTTCATAGCCCGATCAATGGGAATCTGGTATTTATCTTTATCTGCATTTAATACTTTATATGAATTCAGTGTTTCCTCTTCCGCAGCGCGCAGGTCGCGTAACTGAGTTGATACTACACTATCACGTTCCTCTTTAATATTTTCCACTTCATAAATAAAGAATTCATTCAAAAATACAATAACTGCAACAAGGAAGACTACTATAACAATGGCAAAACCGACTATTTTACTTACGTTGACATCTCTTTTTTCGTAACTCATATGTACAAATTACTTTCTAATTGTTACTGAATTTAAGTGATTCCGGTAAAGCATCATCATTCAAAGGAACAAGAGCATTTGCACTCGTAAATTTCCAGAAGATTCCTAAATAGACAGAACCAATACCAAGGAATAATGTCAAATCCATCCAGGATAAGTGAAATCCATGATGAGCAGATGTTGGCATAGCGATCCAGTATAAATCAATCCAATGCATTACGAGCAACCAGATGGTCAGCAATGTAATCCATTTAAGATTTCTTTTCGCTGCACGGGTCATTAATCCCACAAATGGAATTACAAAATGTCCGAATACAAGAGTCAGAGATAGAATTTTCCAGTTACCATCCCAACGATGGGCATACCAGATGGTTTCTTCCGGGATATTAGCATACCAGATTAAGAAATATTGTGAGAAAGCCATATATCCCCAAAAGATAGTAAAAGCAAACATCAGCTTAGCCATATCATGGTAATGCTCAATAGTTATTGTCTCGTTAAGGATACCTTTTCTGCGCAGAAATAATCCAATCAAAGTTAATAAGGCCAGAGAAGCAAGTAATCCGCCAGAAAAAAAGTACACGCCAAAAATAGTTGAATACCAATGGGCATCCAGAGACATCAGCCAGTCAAAACCGGCAAATGATGTAGTTAACGCAAAAATAACCATTCCGGGACCGCTTACCCGACGCATGGCTTTTATCTGATCAGCTGTCGGATTTTTATCCTGAGCCAGAGACGTTTTATATAATCTAAAGGATACGATAAACCATAAAATAAAATAAACAGCCGTACGTATCAGAAAGAATGGAATATTTAAATAGCCTGTTTTTTGTGATAAAATAGCGTCTTTTGCAACATCTTCTGAATGAGTCCAGTGATACATATCGTGCAGGCCGAATATCAGTGGAATAAATAATATGGCCATAAACGGTAAAGCAATCATAACCGATTCATTTATTCGTCTGAGAACAAGACTCCAGACTGCCCCGGTCAGGTGATTCAGCATCACAAAAAATAAAGCGCCTAATCCAATCGATACCCAAAAAACCCAGGCCACCAAATAGGACATAAAAAACTGCTTTGAATCAAGGAAATAACCGGCTGCACTTAGCACAGTAACCAGGATACCTGAAATTAGAAGTGCATTTCCTAATCCTTTGGCTTCAGTCAATTTGTAAGTATCACTATCAAATTTCATAAACTCATTCTCTACTTAATTTCATTTCTGATTTCTTCCGGGATATCCGAAAGCGTAGCATTCTCCGATCTCTGTAGAGCACGGACATAACTGACAATGGCCCAGCGATCTGCCACAGGAATCATATGCTTATAGGACGGCATATTACGGATACCATTGGTAATAACATCAAAAATATGCCCATCCGGGTAATTGCGAACCAGATCCTGATGAAAATTCGGTGGCGGCAGGTATCCACGCTTAACAACAATTCCCTGTCCGTCACCAGTTTGCCCATGGCATGGAGCACAATAGATATTGAATCGGTTTTGCCCTCTTTTTAATAACTGAATAGTTATCGGTACCGGGTTTTCAATTATTGGATTTCCTTTGGCATCCTTACCGAAGTAATATCTGGTATCTTCATACTCTTCATCACGGGCAACCGTACCGGCAACCGGCATGCGCATGGACGAACCATTTTCAAAATACTGACTTTCGGATTGCGCTTTATACTTTGGCTGATCATCCATATTTGGATTTATATGAATGGGCGGATCTTCCGAGGGACGGCCGCGAAAACAACCGCTCAGGAATAATACAATCACAATAAAAGATACAATAAGTTTTAAATTAATATGTATTCTCAAATCTATACCTTTCAACCTATTTATCCTCTTCATCAGTTTCAAGCAGTTCGATATTCTGTCCGCCTATCGATTTTAGAAAATCACTTGTCTTGACCTGATCAAAGTGCGGATCGAGTGATTCAATGCTTACAAAAAATGCATCATCGGATACTTTGAGGAAACGGTCAGAATTAAAGACAGGATGATTCAATCGTGGAAGTTTATTTAGTATGAGCATACCAAGTAAAGCAATAAACGATGAACTCAGAACCATCACAGCAAATGCCACCGGCCCATATGCCTGATAACTAAAAAACGGTTTTCCTGAAATAACCAGCGGATAATCGATGGTGCTTGTCCACCATTCAAGAAGCACTCCGCCGCCTAAACCGAGGAATGCTACAATTCCTACAATCCATCCCAATGGTGATCGTTTTTCACCCATGGCCCGGTCCATTCCATGAATGGGAAATGGTGAATGACAATCAAATTTTTTATATTCAGAATCTCTCAGCTTTTCAGCGGCATGGATCAGTTCAGCGGGATTTTTAAACTCGGCAATGATGCCTTCAACCTTTTTATTTGCCATGATTATCCCCTTTCCCATTGCCATTGTGCCCATGGTAATGCGGATCTGCCTGGGGCAGCACTCCCTTCACTTCCGACATCGCAATAATTGGTAGGAATCGAATAAATAATAGAAACAGGGCAAAGAACAATCCGAACGTGCCAATAAAAGTGCCTACATCAACAAAGGTCGGCTTATAGTAATCCCATGAAGATGGCAGGAAATCGTTCGCAAGCGAAGACACCACAATCACAAAACGTTCAAACCACATACCAATATTTACAAAAATGGAGGCTACAAACATCACCGGAATACTTGTCCTTAGCTTTTTTGACCAGAAAATTTGGGGTACGATAACATTACAGGATATCATGATCCAATATGCCCAGGCATAAGGTCCAAACGCCCTATTAATAAATGTAAATTTTTCATAAGGATTTCCACTGTACCATGCAATAAAAAATTCCATGGCGTAGGAATATCCAACCATCATACCAGTAACCAGAATAATCTTATTCATATTTTCGAGATGACGGAGAGTTATAATATGCTCAAGACCATATATTTTACGGGCCACTAGCGCGAGGGTCATAACCATGGCAAATCCGGAAATAATGGCGCCGGCAACAAAATATGGTGGAAATATTGTGGAATGCCACCCCGGTATAACGGCGGTTGCAAAGTCTGTACTTACCACACTATGTACTGAAAGCACCAGTGGGGTTGATAAACCGGCAAGCAGCAAATAGGCCAGCTCATAATGTTTCCATTGGCGGTTTCCACCACGCCAGCCAAGTGAAGTAATACCGAAAAAGATTTTACGGATTCTATTTTTTGCCCGATCACGCAGTGATGCCAGATCAGGAATAAGTCCAACATACCAGAACATAAGGGATACGGTAAAGTATGTGCCGACAGCAAAAAAGTCCCAGATAAGCGGACTTCGAAAATTCGGCCACATGCCCATTTGATTAGGCACGGGTGCCATAAAGTAAGCTACCCATATTCTTCCGACATGTATGCCCGGAAAGATCAGAGCACAAATGACAGCGAAAAGAGTCATGGCTTCTGCGAAACGATTTATCGATGTCCGCCATTTTTGACGGAATAAAAATAATACGGCAGAAATTAGCGTTCCGGCATGACCAATAACAACCCAAAATTCGAAATTAACAATAGCCAATCCACAGCCGACTGGAATCATGACACCCCAGACGCCAACACCTTCCCAAACCAAATATCCGATCAAGCCAAACATCATAATAGCCAATGACGATGCTGCACCGAATAGAACAAACCACATCTTTGGCGTTTTGTTTTCAGCTATGGAACTGATCTTTTCAGTAATTGTGGCAAATGTCTGGTTGCCGGTTATCAGGGGAACCTTCTCAACCTGCATGGTATCTGATGTATTTATCACTCCACTCACAGAATAGACTACCTCTTAATTTTAATAGTTATTACACAATTGGTTCATAACCAACCAGCGCCGGATTCGGATTACGAACCTTTGCCAGATAGGTTGTTCGTGTTTTCAAATTAAGCTCACCTAGCATGGTATAATCACGATTAAGTTTTTTCATTTTTGAAACAGCACTATCCGGATCATTAATATTTCCAAACACAATAGCATCCGCCGGACAGCTTTGCTGACACGATGATACTACCTCACCATCCTTTAAAACCCGGCCATCATTTTTAGCTCTGATTTTAGCTTCATTAATACGCTGTGTGCAGTAGGTACATTTTTCCATAACACCGCGCGAACGTACCGTCACGTCCGGATTCTGAGCCATTTTTATAATTTCAGGATATTCATTGGTATAATTGAAAAAATTGAAGCGGCGAACTTTAAATGGACAATTGTTCGAACAATAACGCGTACCGATGCAGCGATTATAGGCCATAACATTCAGACCTTCCTTATCGTGCACGGTTGCTGCAACCGGACAAACCTGTTCGCAGGGTGCGTTTTCACATTGCTGGCAGGCAACGGGCTGATATACCATTTCCGGATCGCTTAATTCACCAGAGAAATAACGATCCAAACGAATCCAGTGCATTTCACGTCCGTTGCGAACCTGTTCTTTTCCAACAATCGGAATGTTGTTTTCACTCTGACAGGCTATCATACAAGCGTTACATCCGGAACAGGCGTTCAAATCTATTTTAATGCCCCAATGATATCCTTCATCATATTTATGTTCTTCCCACAGTGATTCCAATGGCGCATGCTCAACCATTTCACTGGCAAATTCAGGATGTTTGTTGTACTCTTCAATGGATGCTTCGCGCACTAACGGCCGGCCTTCCATACTGCCATGATCCTGAGTATTAGCCAATGGATAGGTTTTACCTGTCTTTGTAATTACTGCGCCAATGCCAAAATCAGGATTGATTGAAGGTCTGATTTTATATGCATCATAACCGACATAATTCCCTATCCTGCCAACTGATTTTCTTCCATAGCCGAGTGTAAGAGTAATGGAATAATCAGCATGCCCGGGCATAATCCATACAGGTGCTTCAATAGTTCTGCCTTTATAGTCAATTTTAACAACATCTTCATTTTTCAAATTCAATTCTTTTGCTGTATTCGGACTGATTAATGCGGTATTATCCCAAGAGAGTTTTGTCACCGGATCGGGCATTTCCTGCAGCCAGCCATTATTGGCAAATCGTCCATCAAAAACGGCCGGTGACTGTCTGAATACAATTTCAAGATTTTTAGCTGATAATTTTTCCTGGCCGCTATTATCCGACAATGCCAGTTCAATTTTGGATACTGAAATTTTTGGATTTTCTTTTTGGGTTTGACTGTCAGCAAGAAGACCATCGTGTAACACCTTTGTCCACCTAAAATCAAAATCACCAGATTTTAATATACCTTTCCAGGTTGACCGGACGATTTCATAGCCGCGTACATCTTCACCCGTAACAACAAGGTTTAAAACTTCAGCCATGCTTCGGCCGCCAAATAAGGGCTCAATCATTGGTTGTACTACAGAGACTGTGCCATCCAAACTTCGCGCGTCACTCCAGCTTTCCAGAAAATGAGCAAATGGCAGATGCCAGTTAACTAATTTC
>JARRPN010000076.1:0-13431 GCA_037382875.1 Calditrichaceae bacterium
CTTTTTTGCTCCGATTATTGCTGCATTAACTGCAAAAGCAGATGTTTACAAAATGATGATATTGGGTACTTTTGTGATGGCATTGCCAACATTTCTTTTAGCTCTGGGTCCAAATATGTGGATATTACTTTCATATATTTTATTAATGACCATAGGTGAAGCTATGTGGCAGCCACGCTTTTTGCAATGGATTGCTGAAATTGCACCTAAAGGAAAAACCGGAGCTTATATGGGTATTGGACAATTACCCTGGTTTTTGACAAAAGTGATAACATCATTTTATTCTGGATACTTTGTTGCAAACTATATTCCTAAACCAGAAGATAATTTGCCTCTACGTACAGAACAAATGTGGTTAATTTATGCATTTATTGCTGTTATTTCCCCAATTGCATTAGTGCTTGCAAAAAAATGGATGGAAAAAAGAATGAAAAAGTAAAAATAAAAAAAGGCGTCATAAGACGCCTTTTTATTTTAATTAGTCTGTTCTTTTATGTACAGGAAATAAAACTTCTATCACACCATTATCTTTATATAACGCATAGGCTTCCCTATCTTGAATGGCATCATATGGATTTGCTGCTAACCATTCGTGAATAGCCGGAGAAGTTTTTACTATGGCAACCATTGGATTCGCTTTAATCGAAACAACTAAGTATTGGTCTCTAGCAATTGTCATAAATTGGAGCGGTTCAGCAACATCAACTGAATCTGCCACAATATATCCTACACGCCATTTAAGATTTTGCTGCGTAATCTGAGCAGGATCATTAAGGTAAGGCCAGCAGGCAATACCTACCTCGATATTCTGCTGGTTAACCAGAGAATCTACTTGTTGCTGTCCCATTGGCACCTCTGTAAAAGGACCGGTTCTATCTATATAAACATATTGATAGGGTCCTTTTTCCGCCACTTCTAATTCCGGAGTTGCGAAAACACCTAGATACCAAAGCAAAACCACAAAGGCAATTGCAATAACCAGAACAACACCTAATATGATTAAGGCTATTTTTGTTCCCTTTGATGCCATATTTCCCTCCCATAAGATTTACTTCATTTTAATGGCCTAAAATAGATTATATGATAATTTCAGTGACTAATTATATTCCTGCAATTTTTTCTAGCATTGGAGTCGTTAATGATTTAGGTCTTTCCAATGCCTGGCCAACAGCACGATCCCAGATGATATTACTGAGAACACCTATTGCCCTTCCGACGCCAAACATAACGGTATAAAAATCATATTCCGTTACACCATAGTGCCATTGAATTACACCAGAATGTGCATCCACATTTGGCCATGGATTCTTGGCTTTGCCCTGTTCGACCAAAATTGGTGGAACAACTTCATAAAGCATGCTAACCAGTTTAAATATTTTGTCTTCAGGCAGATGCTTCAAAGCAAATTCTCGTTGAGCAGTATAGCGCGGATCTGTCTTACGGAGCACAGCATGGCCATATCCTGGAATAACTTGACCCGATTTTAATGTATCCCATACAAATTTTTTCAATTCTTCTGTACTTGGGAGCTCATTACCCATTTTGTCCAGTACACCCTGGATCCAGCGTAAAACTTCCTGATTTGCTAATCCATGCAGCGGTCCTGCTAATCCATCCAAACCGGCTGAAAGTGCATAATATGGATCGGATAATGCAGAAGCAACTAAGTGTGTTGTATGCGCACTGACATTACCACTTTCATGATCACTATGCAGGATAAAATATAACCTGGAAATTTCATCATAAGGAGAATCAATTCCCATCATGTGGGCAAAGTTAGCGCCAAAATCTAGACTGGGATCCGGAGCAATTGCGGAATCACCTTTATATTTATAACGATAAATAAATGCTGCGATTTCAGGTAATTTTGCCAGCAGATTCATACTATCTTCAAAGAATGGATCCCAATAATCCATTTTACTCATACCTGCGTTATATTTTGGTACGAATTCAGATTCTTTTTGAAGCGCTAAAACAGCTGCATTAAACATGGTCATCGGATGTGTATCTTTATGCATTGCTCTTAACATATCAAAAACATATTCTGGCACCTTGCTTCGTTTTGCGAAATCATCAACGACATCTTTAATATCGCTTTCAGTTGGAATATCTCCTGTAAGCAATAGATAAAAATGGCCCTCTACATAGGGCATTTCTGCTCCGGCTTTCTTCGGTAATTTTGCCAGACATTCCGGAATGGTATAACCACGGAAACGTATACCCTCTTCAGGATCAAGATAAGAAATATCTGTTGTTAAGCATTTTATTCCTCGCATGCCACCGTACATCTGGCTCATTTTGACCTGATCAACAATTACGTCACCATGTTCCTTAACCAGTCGAGTAACACGTTCTCTGTATGAGTGAATTTTCTCTGCTAGTTTCTCTTTAAATTTTGACATAACCTTCCCTTCCTTTTTTGGGTTAAAAGTATTGTTATTTTAAAAAAGCTATATGCAGGTACATAAAAACATGGATAAAATCCATGTATAATAATATACAAATATTATTTATGAATCAATAAAAATTTTTAGCTGGCTTTTTTTGTATCTGGGGAAGATTTTTTATTCTTCTCGGAAGAGGGTTTACTATCCTTTGGTGGTGCGGGCTTTTTATTTTTATAATCTGTTATATAAAATCCGCTTCCTTTAAATACCAAACCGGCTCCTGTTCCAATTTTTCTGATAATTTCATTATTACATTTTGGGCATACTTTAAGTGGTTCAGCACTCATACTTTGAAATTCTTCAAACTCATAACCACACTTTTTACAAACATATTCATATGTAGGCATTTTATTTACTCACCTCCAAAAACATCCTTTAAATACTATTCCGACAGAACACTGCAAATACAGGCAACATTAATAACATCTTCCACACTGCAACCGCGTGACAAATCATTATATGGTTTTTTCAAGCCCTGAACAATGGGGCCAACAGCTTCTGCATTTCCTAATCTTTGTGCAATTTTATATCCAATATTTCCTGAATCCAAATCAGGAAATATAAATACGTTCGCTTTTCCGGCAACTGGACTTCCAGGTGCTTTTTTTGCGCCTATTTTATCAATCAAGGCTGCATCAAATTGTAGTTCACCATCTATTTTTAAATCCGGTTTTAGGTCTTTTACCTTATTAGTTGCCGCTATGACTTTATCCACATCCTCATGCTGAGCACTGCCTTTAGTGGAAAATGATAGCATCGCAATAAATGGCTCTTCACCTACCAATCCTTTATGAGTTAATGCACTACTCATCGCTATACTTGCTAGCTGATCAACTTCCGGATTGGGTATAACAGCACAATCACCAAATGTATATTCTCTACCATCTGACATAACCATAATAAAGCAACTTGAAACGGCTTTTATTCCTGGAGCTACGCCAACCACCTGAATGGCTGCTCTTAAAACATCACCTGTTGTATTAATGGAACCAGCAACAGCGCCTGCAGCCTGATTATTTCTAACCATAAAAGCTCCATAATATAAGGTATTTTTCAATGTTTCATTGGCAAGTTCTGGTGTTGCACCTTTCTTTTTTCTTAATTCATAGTATTCATCCGCAAAGATTGGCGTATCCTTACTTTTCAAAGGATCTTTAATATCAATCCCTTCAATACTACAATCATTTTCATTAGCAATTCTCTTTATATAATCTTCATTGCCTATTAATACCGGTGTAACCAGTTTTTCACGATAAAGAAATTCAGCCGCTTTAATAATACGAATTTCTTCACCTTCAGGCAGTACAATAGTTTTTAAATTTTGCTTAGCGTTATTCCTTATTTTTTCTATTAGTGTCATTTCAGTTTTCCGTATTATAAAATTTATCAATAAGTTTTTCTTCAACAAATTTAGTTACAAAATTTTTAACATTTCCGCCATTTTTTGCCACATCTTTAACAATTGTCGAGTTTAAGTATGTATATTTCTCATTCGGTACCATAAAAAGTGTAGAAATTTCATTTTGCAGATTTTTATTCATAAGAGCCATCTGAAATTCATATTCAAAATCTGAAACAGCACGTAATCCTCTGAGTATTACTTTTGCCTTTTTCTCAAATGCAAAATTTACCAAAAGCCCATCAAACTTTTCTACTTTTACATTAGGTATATCTTTTATAGCATCATCAATCATTTCCAATCGTTCTGTCATTGAAAAAAGCGGCTTTTTTGATTGGTTGATGGCTATGGTTACAATAACTGTATCAAATAATTTACTGCTGCGTTGGATTATGTCAATATGACCCAATGTTATTGGATCAAATGTACCTGGATATATCGCAATTCTTTCAGTTGGCATGATGTCCTTTTTTTACTAAGATTACAATACTTTCTGTTGTTAAGATTGCATTTTTAAATAAGCTATCCAATAATATTTGTAACGGTGAATATTTAAATGGCGGATCAAGAAAGTATAAATCGAAATACTGACTATTCTTTTGGGCAAATTTTATAGCATCACTCTGTAAAACCTGATACTTTTCATCCGGTATCTGTATAGACTTTAGATTATTTTTCAAAACATTTAAAGACAGGTTTGAGTTATCAACAAAAAATACTTTTTTTGCACCCCGGCTTAAAGATTCAATCCCCAAACTACCGCTACCTGAGAAAATATCAACCGCAACTTTATCCACTGGAAAGTTTTGAAGAATGTTAAATATATATTCTTTAACTCTGTCCGTTGTTGGTCTGATGAGCAAATTTTGGCTACTTTTTAACTTTCTGCCTTTATAAATGCCGGAAATTACACGCATGACACTATATTAAACATAGACCTTTACAACTAATTTCAATTGATAGTTTGCAGTACTAAAATTAGTCTGGTCGATCGCACTGCAAGTCAATTTGTGTAATTTTACATTTGTTCCGGCAGCAGCGATTGCATTTAATGCGTTTAAACAGGAATTAATAGATCCTTTTGCCGTCGTTTCAATTTCATAAACTTTAAATACATCCTGGTTCTTTGTGGATCGATTTTTAAAACTTGTAACTGTCAATTTATTATTTTTAAATATATCTTTAATCCAGTTCCCGGCTGCCGTACTGCCTGAAAGGTTTAAGGTCACCTGTTTGCTGGCAGAACCCGCTGATGCCAATTTAGCGGAAAACACCCCTATTACACCACTGTTTGCCCCAATTCGCTCATTAGTTGAAACCATTTTTAAATTATTTATTCCGCCTGCCTTTTTTAACGCACTATTTAAGTTTGCCAAATCATTTTGTGATTTTCCAAAAACTTCTATAATAAAATCGGGATCATACAATAAAACACTAGATAGTTTTGTCGATTTTCTGGAAACAGAAATCACATTAGCAATTGAATTAATATCTTTATTGGTTTTACCAGCAAGTTTGGATAGAAAATTTAATTTTTGTTGCTCAGCGGGCGTTAATTGAGGCGGTTCATCACTAGGAGGTATAGGTTCCTGCTCGGGTTGATTAGATTCTACCGGTTTGTCAGTTACAGCCGGCTGTTCAACAGTTTGATCGCTTTTAAAAAAAGGTAATTTTGATAATAGACCACTATCCTTTAAATAAAGAGTCCAAGCAAAATATCCACCAACAGCAACTATGATAATAATGAAAAAAGTAATAAAAAAAGGTTTATAGTTTACCTTTTCCTGTTCATCATCCATATCAAAATAGACTTGTTTATAATTGAGTTCGTTCTGTTTTTCCACAGGGGTTTGTTCAAAATCAGCTTGAGGGATAGGTTGATCAGCAGGGGCAGTTGGTTGACTATCTTCAACTTCCGATATAATTTCTTTGTTTTTGGTTGCTATCTTCTTTTTTGTCGCTTGGCTTTTCATCAAGGGATTCAAGTGCTTTTGCAAAAAAATCATCATCGTTCAATAAATTTTGATCAGCCATGAGACCTCCAATTCGTGTAAATAGTGGGCTTTTTTAACAGTATATTCCCAAAGCCTCAACATATTTAGCAATTTCCATATCATTTATATTTGAATAACCAGTATTATCAAACCCTCTTACCGTGCAATTAAAATCATCTTTAATAGAATTTAATAATTCATCGGTCAGAGCCTGGCCATATGCAAATATTTCCAATTCCCTGTCTTTTCCAAAAGGTAATTGCTCATTTAGATTTTTTATGTTTAAAAATAGTTCTTTTGAAATTTTAACAGCTTTTTCATTAAACGTATTTGATTTTAGGGGATTAATATTTTGTGAATATGAATAATAGTATTTACCGGCAAAATAGAAATGAGATAGAAACTGCAAGACATCAACATTAAATAAAATCTGATTCTTATTTGGATCATAAATATTCTTTTTGTTAAGAAAATTTTCCATTGCCAGATTTTCTACTAATAATTTATCCAGATCACCCCCACCAATTTGAGCAATTGAACTAATATTTTTTATTATTTCTTTATTAATACAAATAAATAATATTTCTTTGTATCCATTAAAATTAAAACTAGATTCAGTCATTATAACTTTATACTCGGACAATTGTCCCGGAATATAATGTGAAAGTTCCCATTTAACTTGTTCATTGATAACAGCTTGATCAGCATCATCCGGTATAGCTATTTTTATGTAAATGAATTTATTGATTGTAAATGTGCCTCATCGTCATTTTCTAAAAGATGCGCTATTTGAAAATTCGAATTTGAAAAGGAAAGAGAAAAAATATTAGTCATTGAATTTATCTAATTAAAAAAAGGAGGGAATTCCCCTCCTTTATATTAAAATTTTGCCGGAAATAAAAAAGTTATTAGTCCTCCTCTTCCCAGCTTTTCTTGTCTTTATATATGTAACCAAGATTTTTTATTTCTTTATAAAAAATTCCATATTCCCTTTTACTGCTGCCTTCTGCAGCAAAGATTAATGATTCCTCTAAGTCTTTATTTATATCTTTCAAATCATCAAGCACATTGAGGCTTTTAATGTTTCCTACTAATTGATCAATTATAGAGAATTCTTTATCATATTTTGTTACATCTTTCGGAAGTCTTCTTACTTCATCTAACAAACCATTAAATTCTTCCAATTTAACTTTTAAATCTTTTTGAAGAGAATCCAACTTACCAAAATCCTGTTTATCATACGCATCGTAAAAAAGGCCACCGCCAATAAATGCATTTTTTAACTGAGCTCTTATCTCACTATAACTTTCCGCATTGGGAACTACAGTTACGAAATCATTAAAATTTGTATAGGCGGTTCCAATATAGATATCAGAAAATTTACTTACTATTTCTTCAATTTCTTTGAATTTAATAAATATATCCGTATTTCTTCGCAATGCTTTACGCGTTATCTGTGCTTTGTCCTGAATTTTTTCTAACGAATCAAATAGGGCGTTAAATGCAGGTAAAATCGGTAGATCATTTATTTTATCTACTATCGGTTTTACTTCATCTTTTAATTCATTAACCAGTATTGGACTTTCAACTTTCACAGAACTTGAATCATCCAATATTAAAATTTTATACATTTCCCCGGTAACCGGACTATAAAATTTATCTTCTGTAAGATGGATAACCAAGGAATCTGATAATGAAAGTTTATATAAAGCGGGCTTGCTTGTTGCAATAAAATCTCTTAAAAATACTTCATATAAATCATTAAGCTCATCACTAATTTTATTAACACTAGCAATATTATCTTGAATATTAAGATTTCTAATTTGTTCAAACGCTGCCATTATCTTTTCTCTAAAATCTTGTACTCTATCTCCAACACTGGTTAGTTTGGATAACTCTTCTGAACGGCGTATTCTAGTAATAAATTCTTCTGAACGATTGGAAATCGGTTGCCAAGTTGATGCTAATCCATTAATATCAACAGCCGGAAGCAAAGTTTTTAATGTATCAGTAATACTTGTAGCTTTCACAGCTCCAGCTTGTAGTGAAAAATCAGATAAATCCCTGCGTAATTCTTTAAGACTGTCAATATATCCGGTGGCTAAAGCAAATTTTTCATATGGAACCGACATTTTGAGTTCTCTAATTTCTGTAGCAATTGCCTCAGCCTCATTTTTAAAGTAATCATCTACAGCTTCAAAGTGATATCGATTCTCATCCAGATCCCTAACGATTTTGTCAATATTATCATAGATACTTAGTAATGAAGAAATATACTTATCTTTAATATAAGCATCTATTAATTTCGTTAATTGTTCCGTATGATTTACAACTTTCTGTTGTAATAAAATACTTGAATCACTCCGTACTACACTCAATATTTTTTGAGGGTCTGTGGTGTATTCATTGGTAATTCTATGATAAAATCGTAATCCTTCATAAATACTGGCCATATTATTTTCAGCAGTAGCTTTGTTATTAGCTTCTTCTTTCCAGATTTCTCCCGGAATCAATATCACAGCAATCAGGCCAGCAGCAAATACTATAATCAGCACTTTAAAAAGGATTGAGCCCTTTCCGGATTTTGTGGACATTATGCCTCCAGATTCTTTTTCTTTCTACAAAATTTTGAATAAAATATAAGTGGCAAGTTAATCAAATATAAATTTAATGTCAATGCTATTTTTGTCTGTAAAAATGTTCCTAAAGACTGTAAATATAAATACTTCCATATCATTAATCTTGCTCATTTTTGAAATTACAAAAAATTGCAATTCATACCCAATTGTAGTAAAATTTTTAAAACTTAAAAAATATATTAACGGATGTTATTTATGTTTAAACAAATACTTCTATCTTCATTGTTGATAATTATCAATTCATGTAATCAATTTACTTCCAAAAATGAATATTTTAAACAAATAAAACAACTTGAATATAATAGAGTGTCCGATCCTGAAGAGTGGAGTAAAATTAAAAATAGTGATGAGTTTAATGCATTAAAATACACATTTGTAAACTCCATTGGGAAAACCCGATTAGATACATTGACATCTCTTGTACATGATGTATTAAAGGCATCGAAGGAGGATTCTCTAACCGGTGAGTGCATATTTGCATTGGGACAGATCGGTTCACAAGCTGCAGAACAAATTATTATTGATTTACCATTCGAAAAACTTTCACTAAAAAACAAAAAGAAGTTATTATCTGCATTATGCCACTGTGCCAGTGAAAAAACGATCGAATTTTATCTAAATCATATAAATGATCTTGCACTTAAGTCAGACATATTAATCAACGCAGCTCTTTGCAGTCGACAAAATCTGGATGTTTCTGAAATCAAATCTTCTGTTGTAGACAGTATAGCCCTTTTAAAACCCACATTAGCATTATCTTATTTTCTATATTATGCTGGTGACAGATCAGATTTAGGAAAATTGCTTCAATTGACTATTAACTCCCGTGGACTTGCACATAAGTATGCTTTAAAAAAATTAAATACCCTTTTGTTGAAAAATGAAAAGCGGTTTTATAGCAAGCTAGATGATGACAGCACTTCTTTTGATGCTTTGAAGAAAATACTAAATCATTCTTTAAAACAAACAGCTTCCTGGCAAATTCAATATTATGCGATTCCTATCGCCGCTAGTTTAAAAGATTCTGTTCTAACAGAAAGAATATCAGCCTTGATAAAGTCATCAAACAATTATGTAAATTTGATTGCTCTGGAATATTTAGCAGATGCGGATGAAGATCTTGCTATATCTGCAATAGTAGAACAGTTTGGTAAGGAAAAAAATCTTTACAAAAAAGGTCAAATTATTAAAATTTTAGCTAAATATTATCCTGAAAAAGCTTATTCCTTTGTAATGCAAAATTTGGATAAAGGCGATTCAAAATTTAAAGCCCAACTATTAGATGCCTTAGCATCAATTAAATCAAAGATGGCATTACGTATTTTGAAGCAATTTATTAATGTGGATGATCCTATACTTATTTGTAGTGCTTTCGATAATTTAAAAAGGATTGGGATATTGAATAAATCGGATATTACAACATTATTAAATTCAGATCATTTCTCGTGTGTAGCCTTAGCTCTTGAGTATTGTATCGAAAAAAACAAAACTTTAGATTCCGAATTGCTTTTAAAAATTTATAAAAAATTCAATCGCATTTCACAATTTGAAGTGCAGCTTCAAGTCATAAACTATATTAAAAAGAATTCACCACCTTCATCTATTCATCCAGATTCATTGATGCAGTATGCTTCACATGATGTAATTCGTAAACAAGTATTTAAAAGCTTTAAAAAATCGTTTTCCAAATCATGGAAAAATTGGAGTAGCGGATTTAATCACGCTTCAGTTTTAGTGCCTGATTCGATTTCTTACTACTCTAGTAATCCTATAATTGAAATTGAGACAGAACGTGGAAATATTGAGATTGAACTATATTCCAGTGTTGCTCCTTACACTGTTTATAGTATTTTGAGGTTAATTCAAAATAATTTTTATGACGGCCTTACTTTCCACCGGGTTGTCCCGGATTTTGTAATACAAGGTGGCGATCCCACCGGGTCAGGATGGGGTGGACCTGATTATTTGATTCCCTCGGAAGATAATTATAATTCGTTTATTCAGGGAAGTGTGGGTATCGCCACCTCAGGATTTGATACCGGAAGCAGCCAGTTTTTTATTTGTCAATCGGAACAGCCTCATTTAAATGGAAATTATACACTCTTCGGACAAGTAACTAAAGGTATGGATGTTGTAAATTCCATTCTGCCAGAAGACAAAATATTGACCGTAAAAATAATAGAATAATTCTGATTGATTCCTATGATGTCGACTATTCACAATCGTAAAGGGAATTTTAAGGGTATATTGTTTATTATCGGTATTGCTCTTATAATTACCGGTATCTGGTATTCGCACCGATTGGTAACGACTCTTGAAAATAAATCTACAGAATATATAAAATTCAGAATAAAAGTATTTGAAGCTGAAATTAATGATCCGGATTCTAATGCTGATGTCAGTTTTTTATTCAATGAGGTCATACAGGAAGGCATTGATTTTCCTATCATAGTAACTGATCCCTATTTAAAGCCTACTATTTGGAAAAATATCTCTCCAAAACTTGATTCCTTATCAAGTGAAGAACTATCACAACCTGATAGTGTTCAGTTAAACAAAGAACTTGTAAAAATTCGTGTGGAGAATGATCCTATTCCTATTAAAGCCGGGGACATGGTTATTGCCTATTATTTTTATGGTTATTCACCTGTAATATATAAACTGCAGTTTTTTCCTTTTATTGCTATTGGCTCTGCGGCTATTTTTATTTTCATCGGCTATTTAGGATTTTCTTATATAAAAAAGAGCGAACAGCAATTCATATGGGTAGGTATGGCAAAGGAAACCGCTCATCAATTAGGTACTCCTTTAAGTTCAATCGCTGGTTGGCTGGAACTTTTAAAATTGAAACCACAAATGTACGAAAATGCTTTACTCGAAATTGACAACGATTTAAAACGATTAAATAAAATTGCCAACAGATTTTCTAAAATAGGCTCCATTCCTGAGCTAAAGGCTCATTCCTTGTTGGATGTAATAAATAGTGTTGTTGATTATTTTCAAAAGAGACTACCCAATATGCAAAAACGGGTTATGATTGAAACAGATATTAAAAAAGATATTCAAGTTAAAATTAATCCTGAACTATTTGAGTGGGTATTAGAAAACCTGATTAAGAATGCCATGGATGCAATTGGTGATAAAAATGGAATAATACAAATTTCATTAAAATTGAACTCTGAATACCATCAAGCGTATATTGATATTCACGATAATGGAAAGGGGATGTCATCAAAAGAAAAAACAAACATTTTTAAACCCGGATATAGTACAAAAAAGCGTGGATGGGGTTTAGGTCTGAGCTTAGCGCGTAGAATTATAGAAGAATATCACGGTGGAAAATTATTTTTGAAGGATGCCAAACCTAATTACGGAAGTACGTTTAGAATTATTTTAAACATAGCGAAATAATCATAATAAGCAAAATTTAAATATAATTTAGGCTAAAAAAACTGATGATCGACTTATACTGAATTTGAGATAACTTGACAACATATATCATTTTCTTTAAAATTCATGCCTTTATTTTCAAATCAGGAGTTAATTTTTGATTACGGAAAAACAAAAAGAATTTTCAAAGCTAATCGATCCGCATTTATCCTCACTGTATAGCACCGCCTTGCGTATGACTCATAATCAAAGCGATGCAGAAGATCTTGTACAGGATACCCTTTTTAAAGCTTTCAGAGCTCTGGATCAATTTCAAAAAAATACAAACTTTCGCGCCTGGGTTTTTAGAATTTTAGTCAATACTTTTATTACAGCTTATCGTAAAGCTATTAAACAGCCTCAAAAAGTTAGTTACGATGACATGGAAGAATTCTTCCTTTATAAGCGTTTAGATGAAACAGTAAGTTTACAGGAAACAAGTAAAGAAGAATTTTTAGAAAATTTGTTTGATGATGATGTTAAGGATGCTTTGGAAAGTCTTCCATATCAATTCCGTCTGGTTGTTTTATTATGCGATGTAGAAGGATTCTCTTATAATGAAATAGCCAATATAATTGATGCGCCTCTTGGAACTGTTATGTCCAGACTGTATAGAGGCAGAAAGTTATTACAACGCCAACTTTGGAATTATGCTAAAACGCGGGGATATATAACAGATGACTTCAAAAGAAAATCATAAGAAATATAATTGTGACGATATTGAAAAGTATGCTCAGCAATATCTTGATGATCAATTAGATGAGAATAAAAAGAAATTATTCAATGAACATTTAGAATACTGTTTACCATGTGATAAAAAAATGGAATTTGAGCAGAAATTAAAAGAAATCGTCCATAAAAAATTATCACATAAAGAAGCTGTTGATAATTTAAAGAGGAATCTTAATAAATTTATTACTGATTCGGAGTAGCTCCTTCCTGTAGCTCAATCGGTTGATTGAACATATAGTTTTTAAGCTTAATAACATCATAATACGTTGTACCTGGTGTATCGGATCTTTGCCAATTCATTAAAATTTGTGTAGGAATCCAAATTGACTGATATTGAGAATATTTAATATCTAAAATATATCCATTCACTGCTTCTTCGTTTACCCATGTTTGAACCTGCCAACCAGTGCATATCCATTTTGTTTTTATTACTTTATATTTTGGATTATAGACTATACGTTTATTTTTATCTGGATAACTAGCTTCTATTTCTATACAAAGTCCATTCAACCCCATAGTATACTTAATGGGTATAATTTTATTATTATCTGTAATATTGAAATTAATCCAAACTTGTTCACCATTTGCTGAAAATTTATAATCGCTTTTTATACTTTCATATAAACCTGTTATATAAAATCTATCAAAATCTACAAGTATACCTTTTATCCTCTGTTTTAATTCTTCTACAATATCCTGATATTCTTTTATTTGTTTTTCAGGAATAGTTGGAGGCCCTTGCTGAGCCAGATATAATTTGTTTGGTTCAAACCAAATAAGCTGGAGTGGAA
>JARRPN010000077.1:0-16799 GCA_037382875.1 Calditrichaceae bacterium
ATTCATCCCCTCAGCCGCATAGCCCAGCACATCACAATACTCATCTCCCAGTCCTAGCAAAACATAATCAACCACATCCTGATCCAGCCAGTCCTTTGCTGTTAAGAGTACATTGGATAAGGTATGTTCAAAGCAGGTGACTGTCGAGCAGGGGCCAGTCAATCCGAGAAAGATAGAAGCCTGGGAAGCCAGAGCATTATGAACTGAATTGGCAAAATGGGTAGGTGATGCACCAATGTCGCCATCATCGATAATATTATCCAGAAATTTAAACGTGGTCCGAGTAGGCCCATAACCTGATCCAAAAACAACACCCACTCTGGATTTATCTTCAAATTCAATGCCGGCATCTTCAATAGCCAAATAGGTTGATAGCAATGCGATTTGAGCAAACTGATCAACCCGGCGCAATGCTCTTTTTGGAATAAACCGATCTAATCCAGCGGCAATTGGCTGATAAACCGGAAGTCTTTTTTCGCCACCAGAA
Organism: Calditrichaceae bacterium; assembly: GCA_037382875.1. Taxonomy (GTDB): domain Bacteria; phylum Calditrichota; class Calditrichia; order Calditrichales; family Calditrichaceae; genus JAFGKZ01. The sequence continues at coordinate 488 of JARRPN010000077.1, forward strand.
GCAGGTATTACTTTTTCTTCAATATTTGGTTTAACTTTTCCCTGCAATCCTTGACGTAAGGTTTCGACGCCTGAACCCAGAGCACTCACCGTTCCTATACCTAAAATGGACAGACTCATTGCTGCACTCCCTGGAATATCAATGCGGAATTATTACCTCCAAAAGCCAATGAATTCGATAACGCAAACTCTGCCGAAATATTGGTATTGGATGTGGTAGGAGTTACTCCGCAGGCAGGATCGAATTCCTCAAATCCGGGTGTGGCAGGTAATTTCTGATCCAGTAATCCCTGAATCGCAAATACGGTTTCAACTCCACCGGCTGCCCCGAGTGTGTGACCGGTATAACCTTTAGTTGAAACTGTTGGAATTTTATCAGAAAACAATTTTGCTATTGTGCTACCTTCCACTTCGTCATTATTCTGCGTTGAGGTTCCATGAGCATTAATAAATCCAATCTGCTCTAAATCAATCTTTGCTTGTGTCATTGCCTGATGAATTGCTCTTGTCAATCCGATACCTTCAGGATGGGGGGCTGTTGGATGATAAGCATCAGCAAATGTAGCATACCCGACGATATTAGCGAACGTTTTACTGCTCCTGGCTTTCACAACTTCCGGTTTTTCTATAATAACTATTCCGGCACCCTCACCCAGGTTTAATCCTTTTCGATATTTATCAAACGGACGACAAGCTTCAGTTGATGAAATCAACAATGAAATAAATCCCAGATAAGTAATACGGGAAAGCTCATCCGCCCCGCCGGTAATAACAATATCGCACAAATCATTTTCCAGCCAGGACTTCGCCAATCCAATGGCATCAGTTCCAGAGGAACAGGCATTGGCAATCGTGGCAGTTGGTCCTTTGCATTTAAATTTGTCAGCAATATACAGAGCAGGATTATTTCCGAGATAGCGATTAATAGCAGATAAATCCGGATTCTTACCAGTTTTGTAATCCCGGTAAAATGGTTCATTATTTAGTGTACAGCCTACTGTAGTACCCAGACAGACACCAACCCGCCATTTCTGCAATTCCACTTCATCCAAATTGGATTGATTTAGTGCTTCATTGGCAGCTTGTAATGCTAATAATGACGTACGTGTAGCCATAGGATCACTAACCGTTATTTCTGAAGCCACCTCAAACACTGGATATTCAACTTCCAGCTTTGCCTGAATCCGTTTAGGGATATCAGGATTGCGTACAGAACGGTACATGGCATTCATCGCTGATGCAACAGAATCCCCGGCTGCACATATGCAACCCAAACCGGTTACGCTAACGCCCTTTGGTTTCATTTAACCTCGCTGTTTTCCCTGATGTAGGTCGCCAAAGCCTTGATGGAAGCGAAAGCAGCACGGGCTTTTTCCATATCTTCCAGATCAATCTTATAATGCTTTTTTAGAATGACAACCAGTTCTACAGCATCCAGTGAATCCAATCCGAGCCCTTCACCGAATAGAGCATCCTCATCGCCGATATCTTCAGGCTCAACGTCGTCTATTTTTAACTCTTCGATAATTAGTTTCTTTAAATCAAGTTCCAGAGACACTTAATACCTCCTGCTATATTGTTTCCGCTTCGTATTTTTCTTTATTCAAATCCCAAAAGTCGAAAAAATTAAACCACATAAAGGGATATTTCTTAATCCAGGCTTCCAGGATCTCTACATATTTTCCCAGTAAATAGTGTATCTTTTCCTCTTTTGTCTTTCCTTTCAGATCCATATCCTCATAAGGGAAATGGATATAATCAATCTTAAAAGCCAACTTGCCTGTTCTGGCAGTCAGTATAATCACCAGATCTGAGCCATTGGCAGCTACCAGGTGATAAGGTGTAATCGGGAATAGCGCTTTTTCACCCAGAAATTCATAAGCCATTGTCCTTGCACCCCAGGCCCGGTCTCCCATAATCGATACGGTTTCACCTCGCTGAAGAACTTGTGTCACCTGAACCAGACCACCCATAAAAGTCGTCGGATCAATAATTTTAATACTTTTCTCTTTACCGGACAAATTAAAAAAGTAGCGATCAGCCACATGGTCTTCCAACCGTAGAAGAAAATTAACCGGTTTATCCATATCATCCACAACGGCCATTGAGGTCTGCCAGTTCCCAACATGTGACGTTAATAAAACAATACCCTTTACACTTTTTGAAAGTTCATATAATTTTTCCCGGTCGGCGAAATCAATATCAAATTTGTCCCGTCCCAGAATTCCGATAGCAGCCTGATCAATCAAACTTAAGCCCAGGTGATTGATATATTGATACGTTCTCAATAATCTTCTAAACCTATTATCATTTGGAAACATGCGTTTAAGGTAGTAACTAGCTTCTCTCCTGGGACGTTTCAGCACAAACACATAATAAGGCACTACAAAAATAAGCATGATATATGCCGGTACCGGGCCAAACCATTTTAAGGCAATATAAAAGAACCAGTGTCCCAATCGTGTACCATATTGGGGTGAAGTGGGAATACCCTGATCAGGCAATGTCACTTACCTCCTTTTTAACACCGGCTGTATCTTTAAATTTTCGGTAGATACTTATAATCAAATAGGTGATGAATCCGGCAATTACAGACAAGATCGGCGCAAGAACGATGGATCCCAGCAGATAATCACCGATACGCTGCAAAGCTTCATGGCCGAGTGTCTGTACTGTAAATTCAGTTAGAAACTCACCGTTTCTTAAAAAATACCCAAGTTCAACGGCCATACCAGGAACAAAAGGTGGTGCACAAAAATGACTAACATTTAAAGCAATGAGACGATTGAGTTTTAACCGGGTCGCCACAAATACAATCGCCACACTATGAATAGCGATTAATGGCAAAGTGGCTAAAAAAATTCCCAGCATCACCGCGAACATGATCTGGCGTGGAGATGATTTTTCAGTAACGAGTAATTTTAATCCTTTGAACGGATTAATAAAAAATGTTTTTATTCGCTCTGATGGTTTTTGTCCGTATAAAACCCGATGTGGAAATGGAAACAGATTGCGGGTAACCAAATAGGTATAGGTTAATGAGATGCGGGCATTATCCACAAAAGGCCTAAAATGAGAGGCTTCTAAAGTCTCAGGATTATAATTGACTGAAATATTAACTGATTGCACAGCCAGTCCTGCCCAGATACCTTTAACCAGAATTTCAACTTCATAATTATAGCGACGTGAGAGAATTCGCAAACGACGTAGAGCATCCACCGGATAAGCACGGAAGCCGCTCTGGCTGTCACTGACACTTTCTCCGGTTGAAACACGTACCCAGAAATTAGAAAACTTACAACCAAATTTGCTTGATTCCGGGGTATCGGTGCTCTCAAAATCACGTGCACCTAAAACAATAGATAACGGATTTCCTTTTATTTTTTCAACGAACTTGGGAACATCCTTTGCTGAATGCTGGCCATCAGCATCCATTGTGATGATATGTGTAAAATTATTTTCAAAAGCCCATTTGGCTGCTTGCCGAATCGCAATACCCTTGCCTTTATTTTTTGGAAGATCCAATCGAGTCACTTTGAGATCAGAAATCGTACCCGGTCCCCCATCAGTACTGCCATCGTTCACAATAAGAACTGGCAGTCCGGTTTGCAGGCTGTCTTCCACAACAGTACGCAAGGTATTACGATTATTATAGGTCGGGATAACCAGTAAAACTGAAATTTGCTCAGTAGTATTTGGAATTGCATTCTGCTGCATTATTACTTATTTATAACTCCGTGAAAAACTTAAAAAGGTGCCAAGATTTTTCATAAAGCGCATCCAGCTGTGTGGTGATTTCCATATCATACTGGTATAATTCCATAGAATACGCGGTCGTTGAAAATAACGACGATAAAATTCCCGGTAACGTTCTTCGAGACGCTCCAGCGTAAATCCCTGAGGCACAAAAACAAAATTAAGGGCATTCATCATTTCCCAGTCTTCATGAAAACTACCGCAACTTTTAACATCACCATATAGCGGTGCACCGGGAAATGGCGTCAACTTGGCCAAATTAAATTCATCCAGTGGCAGGCTGAACACATACTCCATACTTTTATCGATGCTATCCTCCGTTTCACCAGGCAGGCCCAACATAAACAATCCCTTGGCCCGCAAACCTGCATTTTTGATAAGCTGAATCTTCTGGCGAATATCCTCCAATGGATTTTCTACTTTATCTTTGGGCAGATATGAACGATGCTTCTTTAATAAGTTCAGATCACCTGTTTCAATGCCCAGGCTGACCATCCAGCAACCCGCTTTTTTCATGGTCTTGAGCATTTCCAGATCAATCTGCTCCGACCGGGCGGCACAGTTAAATGTCATTTTTAACTTCGTTTTGATTTTTAACTCACAAAATTCCAGAACTCGTTTGCGATGCAAAGTGAATGTATCATCATAAATATTTACGTGTTTTATATTGAATTTTTTCTGTAGATGAGTTAGCAAATCAACCATATATTGCGGTGAGTTATAGCGGTACGTCTTACGAAAAACCGACCGGTCGCAATATGAACATTCATACGGACAGCCACGACTGGTAATTACCGTTGTGTTGGGTGCTTTGGGATAACTGAAAATGGGCAGCTGATAACTTTTAGGAAATCCGTGCAGTTTTTCATAAGCAGGAAAGGGCAATTCATCCATATGAATTAGTTTTTTTCTGAATCCATTAAAAACAACTTCGTCATTTTTTCTGTGAATTAGTCCTTTAATGCTAGAAAAATCAGATGTGTCATTTTCCATGCTTTCCAGCAGGGTTTGTTCACCCTCTCCGACTACACCGAAATCAATCACAGGATAATCTTTTAAAAGTTGCTCCCGCAAAGCAGAAATATGTACACCGCCGAATATGACTTTTATATCTGGTTTAATTGCTTTTACTTTTTCGGCAATTCGCACGCCATCTAAAAAACTGGATGTAGTTGTGGAAAAACCAATGAACTTTGGCTGTTCGTTTTTAATATAATCGTATATTTTTTCATCCTGACCCGGGAAAGCGTAACAATCATGGATCTCAGAATGATAGCCATGCTTGTCCACCCAGGCAGCCAGACTCAACAATCCCAATGGTGCCATAATATTAGCAATACGTGACATATCTTCTTTTTCGCCAGCGGTCCAGTTTTCACCCAGAGGATGAACAAATAATATTTTTTTCTTATCCCAGGTCATGCTTTTTCCTGCGGGTTTTGCCCTTTTTCAAAATATAATCCCAAACCGGCCCACGGTAGCCAAACAAATGGAATGCGCTGGTTTTATCCGCTTCCAGACCACCGGGATAAATCCGGTCAGCGCGTCCATTAAATGATTCTAAAATCTGCTGATGCATCCATTCATGTTCCACATCCGGTGAAAAATAAAATACCGGTTCAAGCAGATCAGTATCTTCATTTATGATTTTTTCTTTCATTGCCCGTTCATACATTTGTGTGTATGGAAAGACTCGCACGCCAATCGATCCAAATACCACAGAATCTTTCAAACTGTCAATATTGGTCAATCCTTCTTTAACTGTTTGTTTGGTCTCACCGGGTCCCCCAAAGATAATAAAATGACCATTTGCAATCTCATGTTCAGCAAACAAATTATTGGAATGTAACACCTCGTCCCAGTTGAAATCTTTCTGCATGGCAGCGAGTGTGGTATCCGAAGCGCAGTCTGTTCCCCACTCAACCGAAGTCAATCCTGCCCGTTTCAATAATTTGACTTCATCCGGCTTAAAATTATCCGGACGTAAAAAACACATCCATGGAATGGTAATTTCCCTTTGAACCAGTTCTTCAGCAATCTGCAGATATTCATTAGTTGAATCATTAAATACAGAATCAGTAATGGCGTAATAATCAGCCTGATAATCTTTTATAAGCATTTCGATTTCATCAACGACATCCGTCGCCTGACGCTGGCGATAGACACGGCCTTCCAGAACCGGATAGGAACAATAGGCACAACGATGCGGACAACCTCGTTTCGTCTGCACATTGAGCATACCACCTTTTTTAAGGTAAAATTCTGCCAGCTCTTTATTTCGCCCGATCGTTAAAATCTGATCCCCATCAATGGGTTGAGTAGAGTGAATAATGTTACTATGAATTGTTTTCCCGGCATTGATATTTTCAATCAACTCACAAAAAGTAAATTCACCTTCCCCAACAATTCCGTAGTCAGCGTCTATCGACGATAACGTTTCTTCGGGAAGAATTGTAAAAGCTGATCCGCCTAAAATGATTTTTGCATCACTGACTTTCCGTACCTGAGCAGCAATAGCCTGATAATTACTGATATAAGATTCCTGCTGATTAAAATTAACCGAATCAATATTGCGCAGGGACATACCCACAAAATTTGGCTGATGTTTCTTAATAAATAATCCAAGATCATCCAGCGAATTTTTATTAATCAGCATATCCCATTCAAATACCTCATAGCCACGTAATCGGGCTGCTTCAGCAATCATAGTCATACCAAGCGGATAAACCGGGTAAGGCTCACGTAAATAGATGTTTCCCAGCTACGGCTGCCTTTTAGTTTAACGCGTTCATGGGTACCGTCTTCAAATTCCCGTTTCGTAACATCAAAAAACAACTTGCCCATTTTAAGTTCCTGGGATTCATCCTTATAGAATGTTTCCCAAGCATAATAGTACATATCCTGTAATTCAGTAGTCGTCATTTTTTTCGGCTGGAATACAACACGATCGCAGGTATATTCCCCATAATCATAACTGAGCATACGACCCTCTTTTTCCAGCTGTGTACGGATTGGTGTATGCCAGAACGGAGTCATTATAGTAAACTCTGCCGTATTCAGATCGATTTCCATTAAAAAATCAACCAAACGTTTGATGTAATCCACATCTTGATCATCAGTTCCCAGAATAATGGTACCTTCTACACCAATGCCATGATCCTTATATGCTTTGACGCGCCTTTTAATATAATCAGAAGTATCAAATATGGCCTGATACACATACCAGGCGCCTGCTTTATAAGCTAAATCAAGTAACTCATTATCATTTTCAATAGGATGGCTGACCCATTTTTTCTTAAGCGGGATAAGTGCACTGAACAATTCTTTTTCCCAGTCTTTGTTCTGAGCTAGCGAATTATCTACAAAAAACAAACGATTATTATCGATACCTTTTACTTCTTCAACAACCCGTTCTACCGGTCTTGGTCGGAAATTACGACCACCGAGATAGGGTGTACAGCAGGGAAAACAATTAAACCGGCAGCCTCGGGATGCATGGATTAAATCCAGCATTTTGATGCCGCGATACACATATCGATCATAATTAAGAATATTCCGTCTGGCCGGGCCAATCAAATTCAAATCGGGATAGTCATGAAAATAATCATAAACTGGCTTTAGTCCCCCATTTCTAAGATCGTCAAATACAGATTCCATTCGTCCTTCAACTTCACCAACAAATACCGAATCTACATGTTCACCAATTTCATCCTTATGCAGCATGGCAGAAATTCCACCGGCAATCACCGGGATGCCTTTTTTGCGATAATGTGCTGCAATCTTTAAAGCACTTGGCAGTTGAGCCGTAAGCATAATTGACAGTCCAACCAGATCGGGTATATCATCAAGATTGACTTCATCCACATTTTCATCTATAAATTCCACATCCACATAATCGGGCAATGCCGCAGCAAATACAACCGGCCCGTGCGGAGGCAGGTAAAATGGTGTCTGCATTTCCAGTTTGCGCCACTTGGGGTAGATGAGTTTTAAGCGCATTAAAATCCCCCTTTATATATAAAAAATATTTTCACTGTTTATTCCATTAAATCCACTACTGATTGTATTTCTTTACCTGATTCGAAATATGGAGAACCTTTTTCCAGGTAAATTCTCTTATTTGCATTTTATTGTTCATGAGAAGACAGAACAAAAAATATGGCACCCCGTTTCTGATCATCTCCACTTTCAAATTTGTTTAACATTTCGTTCGGTCCGTCAAGCCAGCCGGCTACGACTGTATCGCAGACATCACTATTCAATAAATTGAGACCTGTGATCAGTGCATTTCGCCCTTTTTGATTCAGTGTATCGCCCACTGTGAAAGTCGGTCCGTTTAATTTAAAATAGATTGCAGATTCTCCAATCACAATGCCTGGTAATGTATATGAAAACAAATTCGGACTGCTAAAAAATCCGTCTTCCTCTTTGGTGGTTTCATAAAAAGCCAGATCACTTTCAAAACATTCGTAAACCGTTGATACAATCACTCCAATGGGTCGTTTTTCTTTTGATTCATCCAAGCCAGAATCCTTCAGTGCCAAAGCAATAGCTGCGCAGCCCAGTTTTGTATATTGATCAAAACGGCCATAACGTGTCAATGGTTCCGAAAAGATTTCTTTAGCTTTTGGAATTTGCGGTAAACCCGAGTCTAATTTAAACTTCTGTTTTTCACTCAGCCTACCAAACCCCGAAGCCGTTACCCAGCTGCCTCCGAGAATATTTATTATCTGTAATTTTGACATTCGTTATTATTATGGTTTATAACCATCCCCTCCGCCAACTGGCGGTACCCTATCCCTGATATCAGGTAAGGGCAGGGGTGGATCAGCAATTCCATTCCGTCATTGTAAACCGTTCCAGTACCATGTGCACAAAATGCTTCAATTTCTTTTGCTTCCATATTAGCCATTTTTAAAGCATTTTCAATAGATAAAATCAAACCACAACCATCCCGAGCCGGACCGGTGATATGATTAGCATCATTGGCAACACCCCATCCGGTTAAACGACCGAGTAATGGATATTCATTTTTTTGGGCTGTTTCTTTATCCGTTAATAAAATAGCTACCGCCCCATCACCCAAAGCCAATCCATCTCTACTTTTATCAAAAGGCCTTACGGTAGTCGGACTCAAAGCCTTAAGCGCAGAAAATCCGTTATGTACAAACCGACTGGCTAAATCAGCAGCACAAACCAGAACGCTATGACACTCCCCACTGTTAATTTTCTGAGCTGCTATCGCTATTCCTACCGTAGATGAGGCACAAGCCGCGTTGACTTCGATTCCATTTCCATCTATGCCTAACTTATCCGCAATCCAGGTACGGTAGTGCAATGGCAAATAGGGTTTACCCATCTTCTGATTGGATTCAATAAACTGTGCGTTGCCTTTAATGCCAGTCCAGATTATTTGAGTATCTTTCGGGACATCACCAACCTGATCCAGAACCTGTTTAGTTAATTCACAGACCTGATTCACTTTAGAATCTGATCTTAGATGTTCTACATAAGAGGCATTATGATAATCCAGTCGTTCCGTGGTAAAATAATTGATCTGCTTAATAGCCGATTCCGCAGACATCAGTTTCTGCCAGTTTTCCTCCAGTGATCGACCCAGTCCTGTAACAATGGATGCCTTTGTGAAAATTACTTCCTTCATTTCAGCTTACCATCCCTCCAGGCATTAAAAAAATCATCCAGATATTTCGGACGTAGCAGCATCACTTCACGGCTTAAATTTGTAATCACTTGAACCGTAAATCCCTTAGCACACACTTTTCCATCTTCATTTTCAATCCGATAGGAAAAATTCAATTTGGCCGAATCTGTCCAGTGCAGCATAGTGATGATTTTAAAATCTTCCGGAAATGATAATGGTTCAAGATAATCGATATGCATTTGCGCAACCGGTGCCATAAATTTCTGTTTATACATATCCATATAACCAAGTCCATATTTCTCACCAAAAGTAGCCCGACCATCTTCCAAATAACTTGGATACCTTCCATGCCAGACAATCGTAAGCGGATCAACCTCTTCAAACCTTACTCGTCTTTGTACTTCCGTCTTTAGCGGTTCAGGGTTTTCCGGATCTTCTTTAAAATACTTGATTTTTGCTCTTGGACTCATAATGTTTATTGTTCAACTTTTATCATGATTGAATACTTTGCACATACTTCATTTTTATGAGATAATACTGCACTCAATTGAAGTAAATCATCTTTATTCTTAAAATCGATTTTTAGATTTACTTCCTGTCTTGGGAAAATACTTCTAGCAAATTTTGCATTCTTAATTTTCTTAACATTTATGGATTTTTCTAAAGCAATTTCGGAAATCAGCAGTCCAGTCTTCATCATGAGAATGCCCGGTAATAGCGGAGAACCAGGGAAATGTCCATCGAATCCAATAAATTCATCCGAAAAATAGAGTTTTGCTTCAACCGATGATTGATCCTCTGCAAAATTTAATTCATATAAATTATCAACGATTGCTCTGCTTAATTCCATCCCATTTACAATTTTGGAAGCTGTTTGATCTGTTATTTGATATTTTTTTATTGGTTGATCATCAATGTTTGATAACTCCGGCTGAAAATCACTTCCGGGTTGCTCCCATAGTTTTAAAGTGCCTTCAGCGATAATTCCACTATTATATAAAATTATTCCCTTCACATAAGTAATCTGATCGAATTCATAATCCTTTTTTATTCGCATGTCAACCATATTACCAGCAGATACGGATTGATGAATTTCCAAATCCTTTAAACCGACCAGAAATCCAACTTTAGGTTCAGAAGCCTCCAATTTTGATTCATAGCCTGAGTGGGCAGCAATGAGTTGTGCCAGTAATTCAACATAAACGATAGAATCTAACTGGCGATTATTTTTAATAAATAAATTTTTATCTGAAATGTTCAAATGCCCCCGGCCACTATCTTTGCTGAATTCATCGAGACTATTAATTAGTAGCATGCGATTCCGGTGGGGAACCAAATCAATCGCCAAAGCAGGTAATTTTATTTTAGTCAAAATCAGAGAATCCTTATTATCAATAGATACTTAAATCATCAAACAACTGGCTGGAAAATAGTATTTTTCGAAACTTTACCAAATCATCATGAAAAACACGTTTATTATCATAAACTTGAAATTCATCATGAAGTATTTTATAGATTTTTGAAATACCCTCTCCCATTTTATCTGCATTACGAAAAGAGAGCGCCTGCAAGTCTGCCAGAATCTCCATAGTCAGCACATGCTTTGCGTTGCTAATCAACTTAAAAGCCTTACGTGCAGCCACCGTTCCCATGCTGACCACATCCTGATTGGATGCGTTACATGAAATTGAATTCGTGCTCACGGGATTAGCCAGCTGCCTATTCTCTGCTGTTGTTGATGTTGCCAGATATTGGGCTCCCATAAATCCCATGGTTAATCCAACCGTACCGGGAATAAGGTGCTCTGGCAGGCCTTCATTCAATTTTTTATCGAGTAGTTTATTTAATCGCCTCTCGGAAAGATTACACAGGGTAGCGACAGCTATGCTTAACATGTCCATTACAAACGCAATACTTTGTCCATGAAAATTTCCACCATGGATAATTTTCTTCTTTTCCGGTATTATGATAGGATTATCGTTGGATGAATTAGCTTCTACAAAAACGGTCTGTTCAACCATATCAACCGCTTCCTGGACCGGAGCTAAAATTTGCGGTGTACAACGAATGGAATAGACATCCTGCACGTTGATATCGGTTTCAAAAACCGGATCATTGCCATTGCCCTGCTCGCGAATTCGTTCATGCATATTTTCACGCAGCATTATATTTCGTGAACCATGATATAGTTTTCTGATGGTATTAGCAATAGCCACTTGTCCTGGATGTGGTTTCACATCGTGAAGGTCAGCATCAAAAGCATCATCAATACCACCGAATATTTCAATGGCAAAAGCGGCATTTACACAAGCAATTCGCAATGCTTTTTTTGCAGAAAAAATGGCAAACGCAGCCAGAGCTGTCATAGCAGCCGTGCCGTTAATCAAAGCGATTCCCTCTTTATAACTTAGCCGAAAAGGCTTGAGACCGATTTTCTTTAGAGCTCCGGAGGCATCGCATAGTTCCATTTTATGATAGGCTTTACCTTCACCGATTATGCATAGCCCCATATGGGCTAGATGAATTAAATCACCCGATGCACCTACACTGCCTGCCTCCGGAATATAGGGGGCTACACCATTATTGATCATGGTCTTAAGAAACTCAATAAGATCCAGACGCACTGCGGAATATCCCTTTAGAAATGTATTTAACCGAACCACCAGCACAGCCAATGCAATGTATGGTTTTAACGGGTCGCCAAGACCTGCCGCATGACTACGAATCAGATTGATTTGCAGTGTTTCAATTTCTTCATCGCTGATAATTTTGTTGCACATGGGGCCAAAAGATGTATTTACACCGTAAATGATCCGTTTGGCTTTAATATCTTCAATCAGATAATCTCGCGATGCCTGGCATCGTTCAAGGGCTTTGGGATCGATTTCAACTTGTTTATCTCCAACGCCAATGGCTACAATATTTGCAGCGGTTAAACTGTTACCATCCAAAATTACAACAGGACGATTATCATGTTTATTCATAATTTATATGCCTGTATTACTATTTAATTTCTAGAATCAATAAATGTGATCCTTTTCCGTTTCTTTTCCGGCTGATATACCACATTTATAATTACATCTTTTGACTCAATTATCACTTCCGGTACCACCCTGATTTTTGCGCGTAAATGTTCTTCAATCATATTTTTATTGATTGTAGTATCCTTAAGACACAAATGTAATAATACGTTATCTGTACCATCAGGATTGTTTTTAACTTCTACATAGCCCTCTTCAAAAAAGGATACCCCCTCCAAAGCGGACAATATAGAATTTGGGAAAAGTGTTGTTCCTTTATATTTAAGCATCTGTTTTTTACGTCCGAGTACGGGTGCGATACGCTGTGTTGTTCTTCCGCAGGTACAGGATTCATTAATAATAAAAGCTATATCCCCCGTTTTAAATCGCAGTAGAGGCATTCCGGTTACCCCCAGGGGTGTCACCACTACCTCCCCTTGTTCACCTGTCGGTACAGGATTATCATTGTCATCCAGAATTTCAGTGATAATCATCTCTGGTCGGATATGCCCGCCCTGCCGTTGCTGACATTCGCAGTAAGTAGTTGCTAATTCAGTCGATGCATATGTTGAATATATTTCAGCGCCCCACATCTCTTCTAACGACTTAGTCAAAGGTAAAAGATTTAACGATTTATCCCGCGTCGGTTCCCCGATGGCAATTAGTTTTTTTACTAATGTTTTTTGCGGATCTTCACCGCATTCAATGCCATATTCCGCAATTTTTCGCATGAGTGAGGGTACACCAACCAAAGTGGTTGCATCGGTTACTTTAATCATTTGCCAATGCTGAGCTGCGCTGCCTGAACCGGAACGTACCACACGGGCATTAAGTTTCGATCCTCCCATAAAGTAGGCTAAACCTGCCATAAAAGCCCGGTCCAAAGCCGCACAAACCATCAGGGTATCTTTCTCTGACAAGCCTGTCATTGCAAAAGCCACTTCTTCATTATAAGCAAGACGGATTAAATCAGAATGTGTCTGTAGAAGCATGGCCGGTTTCTCGCCAGAAGTAGCTGAGGTTAGACATACATCAATAATTTCTTGTTCTGGAGCAGCTAAAAATTCATCATTATATTGGATTAGATCATCTTTGCTTGTAGGTGGAATGGTTTTCAAATCATCGATATTTTTAATTTTGGATATATCGATCTGATTTTTTCGAAAAAGTCTCTGGTAGAAAGGACTGTTTCTAGAAATATAATCTAAATGCTGTTGAATCAGATCAATCTGCATTTGATTAATCTGTTTTTTACTATAATGCTGAATATCTATATTCCGGAATTTATAATCAGAAATAAGCTGATTCGAATTGATGGTCATTCGCCGAAATACTCCCTGTAGATCTTTTCTACATGTTTTTTTATCTGATAAGATCGCCTTGGTGGTTCAAAATCTTTCGGCCATACTGGATCCAGTATCTCCATTTTTATTCTTGCTGGTTTAAAAAAGGGAAACTTATATGAACCAAAATCATTAGTACCTATCATACAAACTGGTACAACCGGAATATCATTATCAACCGCTATCATAAACGCACCTCTTCGGAATCGTAGTAATTTAGCATCATGGGAGCGATGCGCTTCCGGATAAAATTGAAATGATACATTTTGTTTTACCAAGGCTCTGCAAATTTCCTTTAACTTTTCCGGAGGTGTTTCATCTATCACCGGATACTTAGCAAGGTGCATGGACCAGCCAAACAATTTTAGATCGAAGACCCAGTTCCTTACCACTACCATCTGATTTGGAATTGGCACCAATCTGCGAATATATGGCCACGAACCCTTAACCAGCAGCCTGCCATATTTCCAGTTATGTATCCGGAAAAAATCATCCGTTCTACCTGATTTTCGCAATTTAAAAACCAGGAACCAGAATGGGACAATCAATTCATATATTATGCTAATAATAACTAAATAAATGACATATATTATATTTAGAATTGTCAGCAAAAATCTTAGCATTCTATAACAAACACGCTCCCGCTATTACACAAAGCATCAACCAATTTTTTGTTTGATAAATGCCACTGCATCGTTCAGTGTCCGCATTTGCCGAAGAGCCTCTTCGTCTTTGGTACGATCTATTTTAAACCCAAATTCATTTTCAAGGGCAACCACAAGATCCACACTATCCAGACTATCCAGTTCCAGCTCTTCATACATATTTGAATCAGGTTTGATTATTTCTTCTTCTACTTCAAATTCTTCGATTAAAATCTCTTTTATTTTATCGATTATTTCCTGGTCTGTCATGCATTATACCTCTTTATGATTAAAACTGTATTTATACCACCAAAGGCAAAACTATTTTTAACAACTGTATTTAATTTTTTGTTTATTGTTGATTGAACATGATTGATACCTTCGCACCCCTCATCCGGATTATCCAGATTCCGTGTAGGTACTATGACATCGGTTTTCATCATATTCAAAACTGCGGCAAGTTCCAGAACACCGCTGGCACCCAGGGTATGCCCGAAATAACCTTTAATGCTACTTACAGGAACCCTTTCACTAACAAACGCTAGTTTCATAGCTTAAGCCTCCGCTACATCAGCAAACACTGGTCCCGTAGCCTGGGCAGTAATATAATCAATATCGGTAGGATTGATTTTAGCATTTTGCAATGCATTCCTCATACAATGCACAATCGATTTTGTATCCGCATGTGCCATATGCACACCACTGGCATTGGTGGCAAAACCAATCACCTCACCCAATATTTTAGCACCTCGTTTTTTTGCCGAAGCTTCGCTTTCAAGAATAATACATCCGGCACCTTCGCCGCACACAGTTCCATCCCGATCCTTGTCAAAAGGACGCGGAGTGGCTGTAGGATTGTTATTGTATTTAAAGGATGCAGCTTGAACCATATCAAACGATGCGGCTGTCGTAACATGCAATTCATCAGATCCGCCGCAAAGCATAACATCCTGATGTCCGCACTGAATCATTTCATAAGCAAAACCGATAGCCTGAGCCGATGAAGAACAGGCTGAATTTGGTGAGACAACCCGACCGTTTATATTCATGGCCTGAGCAATATTGGCTGCACTGGTGTGACTCATCACCTGGAAAAATATGCTGGATGGCAGAGATCTTGCTGATTTTGTATTAATATGTTCAACAAAATAGCGTTCAGTACTTTCTGCACTACCGGTTGATGAACCAAAACTTACTCCCAGTCGGCCGGAGGATAAAAGTATCTCATTAATTCTGGCCATATCTATAGCTTCTTTAACTGCAAGATAAGCAAGAATTGCTGTCTTGCCCATGGTCTTACGGAATTTTCTAGGAATCTCTTTTTCGTTAATTGGCTCTGAAAGAGGAGCGCCTACATAACACATTAAATCATTAATGGCGGGTGCCCACTCTTCTTCCATATTAACAATTGCAGATTCACCTTTAAATAGTTTTTCAATAAAAACCGGAATACCGATTCCATAAGGTGAAACAGCACCAATTCCCGTAATAACAACCCTGTTTAATGACATGCCCTAATTTCCTTATCCAGAGTATTATTATCAACTATATTTAATGCGGCAAGAAATCCTGTAATTATTGATCCCATGACACCAGCTTGAATGCTCTGCCCTGCCAGATATAAATTCTTTACCGAGGATCGCGTGCTCAATTGTCTTTGTGCAATATTACTTTTAATACCATACATACAACCATCAATCGTTTTAGTATACCGCTGATAAGTGACTGGTGTTGATATATCCAGTACCTTCAAATTATTCTTAAGTTTTGAGAATTTATCCGTCACTACGGCACAAATTTTATCCCCTGCTTTTTCTTTGATTTCCGTATATGTATTATAGTTTTTTGAATAGTCACTTCCAAAATACGGTTTAAATGCTTCCAGTGA
>JARRPN010000078.1:0-6972 GCA_037382875.1 Calditrichaceae bacterium
TTTTTCAGTCGCGACAGCCGGATGTAATCTTAATTGTAAATTCTGCCAAAACTGGCAGATTTCACAGGTCACTCCGGAACAAGTGAGAAGCATCTACCTGCCACCGAATGATGCAGCAAAGACAGCAGCTGATAATAATTGTAAATCGATTGCTTATACTTACAGTGAACCGACTATTTTCTATGAATACATGTTTGATACAGCACTAGCCGGACATAAGGAAAACGTGAAGAGTGTGGTTATTACTGCCGGATATATACAACAGAAACCCTTAGAAAAATTATGTCAAAATGTAGATGCAATCAAAGTCGATCTGAAAGCTTTTTCGGAACAGTACTACCAGGAAATCGTAAAGGGAGAATTAAAGCCGGTTCTGGACAGTCTGGTAACCATGCGAAAAATGAACGTCTGGACGGAAATTGTTTATTTAGTTGTTCCAACAATGAATGATGGGGATCAGGAATTCAAAGATTTAACCAAATGGATTAAAAATTATCTCGGGCCAGATGTACCGATACATTTTACCCGATTCCATCCCCAATATATTTTAAAAAATTTACCACCCACACCTTTGGACACATTGGAAAAAGCAAAAGCTATTGCTGATGCTGAGGGACTAAATTTTGTCTATATCGGAAATGTGCCCGGCCATGAGGCGGAAAATACACATTGTCCCAAATGCAACGAAGTTGTTATCAGACGTGTTGGATTTAATATTTTAGAGAATCATATTAAAAACGGTAAATGTGGTTTTTGTGGATATCAGATTCCGGGAGTTTTTTAATAATATACAAAGTGAAATTATAAGTAATTATAAGTAATGGCAGGTTCAGAACCTGCCATTACTGGGATCTATCATTACATTGTCCGGATGTTATATCTATGCTTTGTTTTGTGCGCGTATCATGTTTAATGCTGAGCCGGCTTTGAACCAGCCAATCTGATTTTCATTATAGGAATGATTGACTTTAATCTCGTCGCTACTGCCGTCAGCATGATTTAATACCAGGGTTAATGGTTTATCTGGTGCAAAACTGGTTAAGTCGATAATATCAATGTTATCATCTTCTTTAATTTTATCATAATCAGCAGGATTATCGAACGTTAATGCCAGCATACCCTGTTTTTTTAGATTGGTTTCGTGGATACGGGCAAATGATTTCACGAGTACGGCACGAACACCAAGAAATCTGGGTTCCATGGCAGCGTGTTCACGGGAAGAGCCCTCACCGTAATTTTCATCACCAACCACAATAGACGGCACATTAGCTGCTTTATAGGCACGTTGTACTTTTGGCACAGCATCATATTCACCGGATAACTGATTTTTAACACTGTTTGTCTTTTCGTTAAAGTAGTTAACAGCACCCGTTAAAAGATTATCGGAAATGTTATCAATGTGACCCCGGAATCTTAGCCAGGGACCGGCCATGGATATATGATCGGTCGTACATTTACCTTTAGCCTTAATAAGCAATTTCATGCCGCTGATATTTTTCCCATCCCATGGTTTAAAGGGCTGTAACCTTTGAAGACGTTTAGACTCGTCAGGAATAATAACCTCAACATGACTGCCATCTTTTGCAGGTTCCTGATAACCGGCATCTTCTACCGCGAATCCATGTACCGGGAATTCAATACCCATGGGTTCATCCAGTTTAACCTCTTTACCATCCTCATTGGTGAGCGTATCAGTTAATGGATTGAATGTCAGTTTTCCGGAAATAGCCAAAGCCGTGACAATCTCTGGAGAGGCTACAAAACTATGTGTGTTTGGATTGCCATCATTACGTTTGGCAAAATTACGGTTAAACGAAGTAATAATTGAATTCTTTTCCTGCTTATCAGCTCCATGCCGTGCCCATTGCCCGATACAGGGTCCGCAAGCATTAGCTAACACAATACCACCCATCTTTTCAAAAATAGCCAAATAGCCATCACGTTCAGTAGTATAACGAACCATTTCGGATCCGGGTGTAATGGTATATTCCGATTTTGCTTTAAGATTTTTATCCACCGCCTGTTGTGCCAATGAGGCTGCTCTTGTTATATCTTCATATGATGAGTTTGTACACGAGCCAATTAAACCGACTTCTAGTTTTTCGGGCCAATTGTTATCTCTGACTGCATCAGCAAATTTTGAAATGGGTGTAGCCAAATCAGGGGTGAAAGGTCCATTAATATGCGGTTCCAACGTGGACAGATCAATTTCAATAACCTGATCAAAATATTTATCCGGATTGGCATATACTTCCGGATCACCGGTTAAATGCTCTGCCAGTTTGTCGGCTATATCAGCAACTTCTTCACGTCCGGTACCTCTTAAATACTGAGCCATTTTTTCATCATAACCAAATGTGGATGTAGTTGCACCAATTTCCGCGCCCATGTTACAGATCGTGCCTTTACCGGTGCATGAAAGTGATTGAGCTCCCGGACCAAAGTATTCTACAATATGACCCGTGCCGCCTTTTACAGTCAAAAGCCCGGCTACTTTCAGAATAACATCTTTTGATGCCGTCCAACCGCTTAATTTGCCGGTTAACTTAACACCAATTAACTTGGGAAATTTCAATTCCCATGGCATCCCAGCCATCACATCTACGGCATCAGCACCACCTACACCAACCGCGACCATACCTAGTCCTCCGGCATTGACCGTATGAGAGTCGGTACCGATCATTAAACCACCAGGAAAAGCATAATTTTCCAGAACCACCTGGTGAATAATACCGGCACCCGGTTTCCAGAATCCGATACCGTATTTATTAGCGCCTGAAGCCATAAAATCATATACTTCTTTATTTACATCTTTAGCTTCTGCAAGATCTTTTTCAGCACCCACTTTAGCCTGGATCAAATGGTCACAATGGATAGTAGAGGGTACCGCTGTTTTAGCTTTTCCTGCTAGCATAAATTGTAGTAAAACCATCTGTGCAGTAGCATCCTGCATTGCCACGCGGTCCGGGGCAAAATCTACGTAGGATTTTCCCCGCTCGTATTCTTTATCTGGTGTTTCTGCAAAAAGATGAGAATAAAGGATTTTTTCAGTTAGAGTAAGAGGCTTATTCAAAAGTTTTCGGGTTGCGGTTATGCGTTCCGGCAACCGGTGATATACTTTTTTAATCATATCTAAATCTTGAACCATCAGGATTCTCCTTGTTTTTGATCGAGACGCAAAAATAATAAATGATAGAAAAGAAATCTAATAAAATTATAATGAATGCAGCGAATATTTTATATATAATTAAATAATCTTGTTTATTATAGTATTATAATAGAAATTTTAGCTATTATATGAAATATTCGCATTATTCGTATTAATGGTTGCAGAGAAAGAAAGCTTTGTATGATTTTTAGTAATTAAAATTAGATTTTTGTAGGTAATATTGATGTATTGAGTGCAGTTACAGAAAACTTTTTATTTAATTTTATAAAAATTTTGACAAAATTTCTGATCTATATCAAAGCAATCATGGAAAAAATACCATATTATAAAAAATACAAATTTACAGCAGCCAGATATCCTAATATATCTATGACGATCAAACTCTCTGTAATCGCTGGTTGCGACAAATTTGAAATGAAATCCTTAACAAATTTTTAAGTTTTGAAAAATTTGTATACGTTTATTGCAAGTTTATGCATATATTTCGACTCATTCGATGCGATAAAATGAAGTCAGGCGTGCAAATTTATATTCAATATGAAATTTTCAGAACAAAAAATAGATTATATGACATATTTGTGATATTATTAAAATATCACAGCAGGCGATTCCATGTTTAAAAAATCTTTAAATAACTGTTTAATATTGACCTATACTTTCTTGCTCATTGGTCATGTGTTTGCCGATCAGGGCACTGGTGATAGTTTCGGTTATATGTGGACAGATTCAAATGATCCGCCAAATATAGATTTTGCCTGGGAAGATATTAGCAATGAAACAAATATTTTCGGTGACTCTATCAATGAGAATTTGTCAGGCGCTATTCCACTTCCATTTTCATTTTCATTTTATGGCGGGACTGCTAAAACGGAGGTTTATATCTCAGCTAATGGTTGGTTGAGTTTCACCGATCCCGGTGGTTTAGCTTATCCTACCAATACATCAATCCCTGCTGGTGCCGGACCTGATGCAATGCTTGCTGTATATTGGGATGATTTGATTAGTTCAACTGGTAACGGTGGTGGTGTGTATTATAAAGAAGAAGGTACCGCTCCCAATAGAAGGTTTATTGTACAATGGCATATGCTAAATGGTACGCCTGATCCTGATGAAATAGAATTCCAGGTAATTTTATATGAAACAAGTAATTTGATAAAATTTCAATATAATATAGTGGATACGTATTTTAATGGCGGTGATTCTGCTACAATTGGAATTAAAAATAACACTTTCCAGGGTAATCAAAGAAGTTTTGATCAAAGTGATATCGTTTCTGCGGGGTCCGCGATTTTATTTCATAATTCTTCAGTTTCTGGAATATCAGCCGGCATTTCTCCAACTTCAGTGCAAATTGGTTCTTACCAAAGTTTTACATATACAATTAATAACATTGTTGGTCCGACCGGATTAGGGAAATTGGATCGTATAGCTATCGGTATTCCACTTTCGAATATACCCGCTGTAACCGGAGTTGCCATCAATGGAAATTCTGTTGGAATCCAAAATTCATCATCCAAGCCCACTAACCCAGGAATAGCAACATGGCAATATTTGAATTACACTGGTGTGGATTCGATAATAGTCCAGACCAGTTATTTTGAAATTGTAAATTCAATTACCGTTACATTTTTAATGGGAATTCCGAATACAACTATTGGTTCCTACCAGTTTGGTAGCAGTGGAGACGCTGAACTGGATGCCGATAATCCGGTAATTCAAACAAGTCCATCAGTTACACTGACATCAGGCCCTTTAAATCAGATCAGTATTCGCAATGGTTCTGGTGGATCGGGAACTGAAGTTACCGACCTGTCCTTGACGACAGATGATACTTATATTTTTTATGCAGCCGGTTATGACGCTGGAGGTAATTTCATAGGTGATCAAGTCACTGCTGAATGGACCTTGGCTGGCACTCTCGATCAACCGGGCAACTCCGGTAGCAGCTTTACTTTTAATCCGCTTACTGCACCTACTTCAGGTACAATCTCAGCGGATGTTGACGGTATTACTGGTGTTACAGGTAATATCACTGTTGGTGTGGGTATTCTGAATCAAATAAGAATAAACAGTTCAGCAGGTCCAGATGGTTTAGAGCTTAGCTCTGCTGCACTGACAGCCGGCCAATCATTAAATCTATATGCATCCGGTTATGATGCTGATGGCAATTACCGGTCAGCTGAAAGTGTAAGCTGGTCGTCTACAGGAAGTTTGGATCCGATCAGTGCTTCGGGCACGAGTTATACCTTTACACCTACAACTGCGCCATCATCAGGAACCATCATTGCCGATAATGGAACTTTTACCGATGCAACCGGAGCTATCTCGGTTTCAGCGGGAGTTTTATCTTATATTAAAATACGATCCGCAGCCGGAGGAGGGGGATCTGAGGTCGGATCGATTACAATAACTACTGATGATATACTTATGCTTTATGCAGCGGGATATGATGTAAGTGATAATTTTATAGGTGATCAGTCTACTGCTGAATGGACCTTGGCTGGTACTCTCGATCAACCGGGAGGCTCGGGAAGCAGTTTTACTTTTAATCCGCACACCGCGCCCACTTCAGGTTCAATCTCAGCAAATGTTGATGGTAATGATGATGCTACAGGTAATATAACCGTTGGTGTTGGCATTCTGGATCATGTAAGGATAAACAGTTCAGCAGGTTCAGGCGGTGTGGAATTCGGTTCTACTACGCTGACATCAGGTCAATCACTAAATCTGTATGCATCGGGATACGACGCTGACGGTAATTACCGTTCTGCTGAAAATGTAAACTGGTCATCAACAGGTACTCTGGATCCTATTGCAACTTCGGGCACTAGTTATACATTTACACCTACAACAGCACCATCATCTGGAACGATTATAGCAGATAATGGAAGTTTTAGTGACACTACAGGAACTATCACGGTATCAGAGGGAACTTTATCTTATATACAAATAAGATCAGAAGCTGGAGGACTCGGTTCACAGGTTGGTACTGTTTCCATGAGCGCTGATGATATATTACCGCTCTATGCAGCTGGCTATGATATTAATAATAATTACCTTGGCGATGTTTCAGCCACCTGGGTTACAACAGGCTCACTTGATGATATTTCACAAACTGCCGCCAGTATTAATTTTGAACCTGTATTTGCACCTTCTTCCGGTACGATTATCGCGCAGGTTGGGAATGGGGACATAAGTAATGCAACAGGAACCATTTCTGTTAGTTTAGGTGCGCTTGATCATATTCAAATTAATGATGAATCCGGATCCGGCGGAGTTGAAATTGGAAACCTAAGTCTGTCTTCCGGACAATTAACAGACTTATATGCCTCCGGATATGATTCTGATAATAATTATATTTCTGCTATTACGGCAACATGGGCATCCACAGGCACGCTAGATCCGGTATCAGCCTTGGCAACAAGTTATGAATTTACTCCGGTAACAGCACCCACTTCGGGTTCAATTACAATTACGGATGGAGTCAGAACCGACACAACCGGTACAATAACAGTCAGTACGGGGGCTTTTACAAAATTGATCATACGTGATCAGCCTGGTGGATTAGGTGCAATTGTCGATACACGTTCTTTGACTACAGATGATAGCCTGGTGTTATATGCGGCGAGTTATGATAACAGTGATAATTATCTTGGAGATCAATCTGTCAGCTGGCTTTCGACAGGTAATCTAGACAATGTGAATGCTACCGGTTCAAGCTATGTTTTTGATCCTGTAACAGCCTCAACATCCGGCCAGATAATTGCACAAAGTGGTACAATAAGTGATCGTCCAGGAAGCCC
>JARRPN010000079.1:0-8415 GCA_037382875.1 Calditrichaceae bacterium
CTGAATCCAGAGTATTAATATCTCCGGTCTTTCTAAAATATAGCCAGCTTTCTTCTACCTGTGAATGCGTATCAGAAATTGTAGCTTCAACAGTAATATCGTTTCCCACTGGCGCCGACACAATTTCAGTATGATTTATTTGAGGGAGTTGGGCATCAAAATGAATTGTTGTTTGGATATTGTTTAGATATGATTTATTTCCCATTATATCCTGTAACCAGATATACACATTGTATATACCACTTGAGCTAACAGTAATACCGCTTAACGTTGACACACTGCCTGCAGAATAAATTCCATCACTATTTGATGTCGGTGCCGTACCTATTTTATACCATGCGCCAGCAATATTTGCATCAGGTTCAGGATTGGTCCATGTAATTGTAAAGCTGTTTACCTTCGTCCAGGTTGCTGGGGATATACTCACATTGGAAGGTGCCATCGGTGCCTGCATATCACCTAGTGTATCTGTTAGAAAAAATAAAAAACCTGATTGAAGCGAGAATGAAGTATTATTTGCTTCTCCCGGTGGGCTTGATTGTCCAACCGTAGCAATCATTTTAAATGACTCTGATTGTGCTGAACCACCAGCTGTACTCTGAGCAGATGTTTCTTGATTAGCTTGAGCTTGTAAAATGTGACCTGATAAAAATAGAAAAACATAGAAAAGGGCTATTTGAATTTTTAATTTATTGAATATCATTATTACAATTCTCCAAAGAAATTATATAAAATGATTCTTTTTAACTATTCACCTACCATTATATTGTTATCTTTGGATTCGACCCTCATAATACTCATTTCTTTGGATAATCCAAATACACTTGGATTCAGATATTTGCCTCTTTCAGTGGCTGATTTATCTTCTTCAACTTTAATACGATGGGCTCTTGCATAAGCATCATTACGGATACCTGTTACATGCCAGGATACTTTCATTCCTGCTGTTCCTCCAGCAATTTTGAATTGATTATTTGAAATTTCCTGAGCAATATACAGATTGGGACCAGGTGCGCCAATTGGAGTCAACTGATAACGAAAATCTTTATTCAATGCTTCAAACCAATCCGGTAAAGTAACGGTAGCTTCACCTTTGTTGTCAAGTATTATTACACCATCATAAATATTTTTCATATCCGGGGATTCCACAAAGGAGTGACTGAGATATTTATTAGCAGGATCCAATGGGTGATCAATTTTAAATGCGCCGGCTGATTTTGACAAGGTACCATTTATCGTAACATCTCCCACAAAAGAACCAGCATAGAGAACACCACTACCATCGGGTAAAGAATTACCCGCTATAAATGCCCAGCAAGATGCGCTGTGATAAAACTCTCCTGCTCGTTCATTTCCTGCCAGATATCCGGACCTAGTACCATTAATACCTCTTACCCCATATGTACGTGAACCCGTTCCTGCACCTTCACCAAATACACCATATGTATACATACCTGTGCCATTTGTATAACCATAAACACCATACGCAGTTCCTGCTCCTCCAGCTGTACCATAAACACCCCGCTTATCTCCTGTTCCATCACCTACAGCACTTCCATTGACCCCATATACTATACCTGTGTTATCATTATTTTCCGCTCTTCCATAAACCCCTATTCTAGGACCTGTATGTGTACTGCTGCCATCAATCCAGCCATAGAATCCATAAGATGAATAAGTACCGCCTGTTTTATAAACATTTGCATAATAGCCATAATTATTTGCATTAGCTGTATTTGTATTATCCAAATCTATATATACACCATAATTACTGGTATTATTAGTCGTTTGGTTAAAATCTATGCGAATGCCTATTGCTTTGTCTCTTGGAAGCATATCAAGTGAATAAGCTGATAGAGGAGTATTTGTTCCTATACCAATTCGATCATCAGCAGTAAGGATGGTGCTACTTACTGTACTGCTTAACACAGAATTACTCAGTGTTCCCGTCGTAATATTAGTAGCACTAATTCCAGAACCTACTTTGGAACCTGACAAAGAACCATCAATCAAATCGACGAGATCTGCATCAAGCCTCCCGCTGGGCACAGTGCCGGAAGATAAATTTGTGGCATTAAGACTAGTAAGTGAGGCCCCATCTCCAGAGAATGCATTTGCTGAAACATCACCTGTTACCGTTAATCCTCCGGATCCAGCAATATTAACTGCCCCGTTATCAGCCGTAATCGTTCTTCCAACCCCTGCACCACCTTGATCATAAGCCTGATCTAGTGTATTGCCACCAGTTACAGAAATCGTTCCCGGTCCCCAGGTGCTGCCATCCCATTGTAAAACCTGATTTGTTGTTGCTCCCTGCTGGGCAATATCCAGTGGAGAGCCTGAAGAGCCATCACCTGATAATCGTGCGGTTGTGCTTACAGTACCGTCACCCCCACTGATATCATTAGCTGGTACCCATTCTGATGCACCATCATCATATTTCAAAACTTGTCCATCCGCAGGCGATGTTAATGATATGGCTCTACCGAGAATACCATTGACACTTGGATTTGGATAGGTGCCTGTCAAATCCCCTCCGGCACTTCCTGACGGAATAGCTGTTATTCCTTCATCCAGTTTAGTCTGTGTCACAGCACCATCTCTTAAGTGCTGTGTATCAATCGCTCCATCCTGAACACTGTCTGCTTCAGCAGCTCTTATGGCATAGGCGACACTTACCAATTGAAATCTTGGAGACAACGTTTCGCTATCTACTGTTATTTCAAGATATCTATTACCTGCTTCAGTAAACACATTTCCCGATAAGGTCGTTACACTCCCCAGCATGACATTAAAAACTCCATTTGACACAGCAACACTCGTATGAGTTTCTGACCATAATTCAGAGCCCTCTGTTTCAACTGAAAAGATTTTAAATGTAATATCAGCAGTAGTATTTAAAGGTTCGCTATTCTGATCGAATAATTTACCTTGATAATTCAATAATAATGGTGTTTGTGAAAAAACATAAGTTGCCAGAAATAAAGAAATAATGACGATTTTAGAAAAAGTATTTTTCATAATAAATAATCCTTTATTAATATTATATATAGTTTTATTCTTTACCATGAAAGGGTGGATAATCTATTTTGTAGTTAATTTTATGACTACTCCATAGATTGTTAATAAATATAATAATGTATGTTCAAATTGCAATATATTAAATAATATTGTCTAATCGATGAAAAGCTATTATAAATGTATACATGTCGGTATATAAAATATTTTTAAAAATGTTTGATTAATATCTAATTTATTGTATATACCAAGTTAATAAATCCAAAATTTAATACCTGCACCAAATCCAATAAAACTTGCATTAAATTCAGGTGTCAAAGTCTGAAAATGATCGTATGAATAATTTCGACCCTCTATTAAAGCATCGCTCCAGCGAATTAATCCAAATAATGCTGCATGTTCAGTAACCATCATGTCGCAGCCAAGAGATATGTTAAGAAAGGGGACGATTTGTGTGGAAGATTCTTTAAAAAAATCAGTTTTTACATTTAAAGATGTTGCAGAAATTCCTAATCCAAATAAAGCATAAGGCCTGAAATCATTAAGCTGATAATAGTAAGATCCATTTAAAATGAATGTATATAATGAGGTGTAAACCTCATAATTAGCCACTTTTTTTCTTGGTCCAAATTTATGATAATCGGATTCGACACCTATAAAGAATTTCTCATATACTTTAAACTGGCTGCCAAGGTTGAAACTTGCCCCATCATTGGCATTACCTTTCCCCGGATAAATATCTGGATTGCGAAAGTCGCCATAGGGGATTTCATAGACACCAGAACTATAAATATTTATTCTAGAATTTTGACTGTATACTAAAATTGGTATAAAAATTAAAATGATTACAGATATAGACTTAGTTGTTATAGTAATTTTCGATCCCATACTTCATAATCTTCTTAAGTGCAATTTTCTCATGTTCATTCAATTTAAAAATATCTAATTCTGAATTATTAGGATCTGTTTCTTTTATGCTAAATGAAATTTCAACATACAAATTTTCAAAAATTCTGTTAAATATATATTTTGCCCGATTAAAATGATAGTCTGATGTTACAATAATGATTCTTTTAATATTATACTTGAGAATACTCAATTTACTTAGGATAGCATCTTCAATAGAATTAGAACTTTCTACATATTCCAAGATATCTTTTTCCTGGACGCCTGATTGTATCAGATATTGAGCTAAATGTTGGGCATGCGGTAACTTACTTTTATTAAAATGATTCCCGTATCCACCAGTTAAAATAAATTTATAATCAGGGTGATTTTTATACTCAACCAATGCTTGTTCACATCGTCCGATGGCCACATCATATAAACGACCGTTTTTGGTGTTCGGTGAACCTAATATTAAAATTGCACCTTCAATCTCATTCCTCATAGAAAGCATCCACGGCAAGTACAAGAAACATATAGTTAGTAGAACCTCCACCCATTACATATTCAGTCTGCTGCCAGAAAAACGGCCACACTTTCAATTCGGGCAAATCCGGTCGGATGAGCGCCGTACCCGAAACTACACCGCCCGGGATAAATGACCAGTCAGCACGATTGACACCGTAAGCCACAAGAACCGATTCTGAACCTACGCCGGAGACAAAGGAAGCACTATTTTGACCTGGATGTACTCCCAAAACAAAGTTAAGGGCATTGACATACAGATCTGGCGAACATAATTCGGGCCAGGCTTTATGAAAAAAGTATTGTGATACCCCAAATCGCTGAATCATCCACCCTGCTCCCCAGATGTTTGGCTGATACGGCACACCAAAAGGAGTATTTGCTGCACCTTTCTTTAATTGAGTTTGAAATTCTGCCACTGCCTTGGCAACATCCTTTTGAAATTCTTCATTATTAATTCTATGAATGACTCTGGCTAACGATGCCCCCGACCAACCGATACTTTTAATGATATCATCTTTCATACTAATAAGTTCATTTTTTAAATCCTCATCATTTGTAGTTAAGATCAGTTCGCTGAGAGCCATAACTTTAAAGGGGGTGCGCTGTATATTGCTGTTCGATTCCTCATACAATGTGAGTGCTGTTGAAAGACATTCTTCTGAGAGTGCCGGATTAGATTTTTTTAATACTCTGGAAGCTGCAGCGAGACCGGCAGCAACACTCATAGCACGATCTGGATTTTGTTCGGTAAAAACCCATCGGTCATCTAATTTACCTGATCGGTTATATTTTGTTTCGTTTGCATTCAGCGATGCATCATATAACAGGTTATCAGTCATGGTGGAACCATCACCTAAAAGTACATACTGACGAAGATCAGAGCAGATAATACCACGATATAATCTTCCCAGTGAACGGTATCCACCCAGTACTGATGCTAATCCATGTTCAATTTGCTGAATCAGATCGGATTTTCCATCGGGTACATGAATTTCAACTAATTTATTTTTCTGATCGATTAATGTTGCATCATATTCTAAGCCAAACTCTTCAATCATTAAAGCAAGATTATAGATTGTACCCATTTGGGATTCAACACGCAGATCATAATCACCAGCATCATGCCAGCCACCTGCATTAAGACCTGGAACAGGTTGTAACGGTTGATATCTGGTTAGAGTGGAATTCCCTTGATGGTATCCATCAAAATGTTCAGTGTTCAGCGGTGCCATAAGTGCATCGTCGTTATGACATAAGCCATGCCAGACACGATATTTTTCATTTACACGCATATGACACATTTGCACAGGAAGATAATAATCTATCACAGGCTGCCAGGCATTTTTATCATAGACATCTTTATCAATTTTAAACGGACCGAATGTACTATTTCGATATTTCGCTATATACATGCCTTCTTTTTTTACTTCAGAAAAATCGAAGGTTAAATAGTTATAACGTAAATAAAGACCTTTATTTTCAGGTATACCGGATAGTATTTTCTCTTGTCCATTTTCTGTAAGACTGAATAAGGAAAATTCACTTGGCAATGAGTCTACTTTGTCCTGCTCAATAATTGCTATTTTTGGTTGATCAGGATGATAACCTAATTGGGATAGATGAATCACGGGTTCATATCGCCAGCCTTTTATTACATTTGGCGTGACTATCCATTCAATTGCATTTTTGGAACTACCTTCTGGTATAATCGAACGGACAATATACCAACCGTTATTATGATTGCTGCGACCATCCCATAATTGCAAATCGTTCTTTGATTCTATCACCATGCGCTGATTATCATTATCAGGAGCTATAACCAGCTTCTTTCCCACCGCAAGTGGTTCTGCCAGATAATCATCATTATAATCTTTAATAGGACCGTTTGGTTGGGTTGGAAAAATACCGGTCCGGCTATCCATCAGAAAGGCTTTACCAAACAGATCACCCGGAAATAATTCAAGGTTAAAGCCAACCTTACCAATCCATTCTTTCAGTAAAGGTTTGTCCAGATCTATGGTAATCTTAAAACGTGCCCTCTCCAGTGCAGTAATTTTTACATCATATCTAAAATGCAGATCCGGGTATTTAATTGGATTATGTCCTCTTTGACTTCGACTTGAGTCCGGATACCATAACCGCTGGATCAGGATCTGATTTTCCCTATCAACTGTTAACTCGCCTTTTTTAGGAACCGGTGCCCATTGACCAGGTGAAATTTCCAGTCTCACATCGCCGTTTGCTGCAACCCGAACACCATGCTGAATGATCGTCACACCACTCTGATGACCTTCGGGATAAAAATCACTGAATAAAGTAACATTAAGACCGGGCATCTCAAGATAATCCTGATCATTTATGATTAGATTTGTCTGAGCGGAAATTTCGGTCGTAAAGAATAAAAATGCTGAGAAAGTCTTCAACCGAATTCTTATCTCTTTTTGAAACTTCCCGCAAAGCCCATGATAAAGCTTTGTTAATCATATCGTGATGATCATCCACAGCCAATTTACAAATATCCATCGTTCGTGAGATATCACCGGTGCCACCCTGCGATTTAAGATTTAATGTAACGGTTGAAACCAGCGCTACCCTGCGAATCCAGAAATCATCCGATTCCCAGTAAGACTTAATTTTGTCTGTGGAAATGATACCTTCCCGCCAGGCATATCCTGATAAATATAGACTGAAACTATCCACCGATCCCCAGTTGTCCAGATTTTTTGTAAAAGCATCAATATCACTTGCTGTTAATTCCGCACGTGCTTTTTTATCTCTACGTACATATTCAAAAGCCATAAGCTGGCACTCAAAAATTCCGGTATTGACAAGTTCTTTAGCCAGATTGATTTTCTCCCTCCCTGTAAATTTTTTTGTATCTAATTTTAGTTCATTTACAACAATTCTTAAATTTAGTGTATTTACGCCTATCACTTTCATTTTAGTCGGAGCAATAATCTTATTGGACTCTACCCGCTTCGGATCCGTGTATCTTTTTAATGATGTAATAACCTTATCAATTAAAATATTCATTTTCTTTCAAATATCTTATTAGCTACTCAAATAAAAGCGTTTTAAAACTTTATTTTCTCTGTGGCCAAAGTTTTAAATATTGTGATCTTTTGGCAAAATCATCAGTTTGGGAATTCGCACATAATCCGGCTGGTTCAAAACAAATCGAACCGTTTCCACGATATCTTCTGGAATCAGTGGATCTCGTATTCCAAACTTCTCTTTCGGATGCACTTCCCAGTCATCATGCAGTTCGGTCATCACCAATCCCGGTTCGATACAAGAAATTTTAATATCGCTACCAATTAATTCCAGACGCAGAGCTTCCGACAGCGCTTCAATGGCGAATTTTGATCCTGCATAAGCACCTGCTGTTGGTCGTACTTTGGTGCCCAGAACACTGGACATGTTAATCAAGTGACCATAGCCTTGTTTTTTAAATACTTTCATAAAGCGGTAGATTATTCTAAACGATGCTTCAACATTGATGCGCATCATCCTGCTTACTTTGTCAATATCAATCTCTTCAATAGGTGCAGCTGTGATCATTCCAGCATTATTAATTAAAATATCGCATTTGCTGAATTTATCTATCATATATCGATCCAGGAAATCAGTAAATTCAGGATCGGTCAGGTCACCCGGTACAATATCCACCCTATCAGATTGAAGTTCTTTGAGCCGTTCTTCCCGCCTTGCGGTCAGGACAAGGCGGTAGCCATCCTTTTTCAGCGCTTTGGCCAGAGCATAACCAATACCGCTGCTGGCGCCGGTAATCAGGCAAACTTTATCGCTGTTATTCATAATTATATAAACCTTTATAATGATGATATAATATAAAAAGTAATAATTCTACAAATAAAATAAAAAGTAATTATAGATTTTTGTGTCTTAGCATCTTTACGTTGATCTTATTTTGTGTCAACCACAAGCTTCACATGTGCCAAATGGTGCTTCCCATGCCAGGCATAC
>JARRPN010000079.1:8429-10689 GCA_037382875.1 Calditrichaceae bacterium
TGTTGCATCATTATCCGGCAAATCCGCCCAGCGATCCTGATGATAAGGTTTTATCGTTGGCGTATCTTCGGTCAAAGCTAATTTGAATCGTACATAACTGTTAATATGACTATCCACCAAATGATGCACTACCTGCCGTACTGTCCAGCCGTCTTCACGATACCTTGTATTTAATTGATTTTCATCCAGCGGCTTAACTAATTTTTCTAGTAGTTCCGGTAATGCTTCAATTTCGCCAATCCATTGTTCGGTTTGCTCCTGATTAATTGAATCAGGAAATGAAAATCTGCCTATAGGATAGCGTAACTTTTCAATATTTTCTGTCATATTATATTCCCTCAATATTGGATACTTCTGAAATTTAACTTATTTATTTAAGTTAAAAATTCCACTTTTTATGAAATAATACAAATTTCAATGCGTTTATGAAAGTATACAGGGATACAAATTCTGACTCTTTATGAAATTCATTAATCAATGAGTATTATGAGCTTTATCTTTTCTCATTTAACTGATAACAAAAAATACGAGGGTTTTTATAATGGAAAAACTTTCCTCTGAACAGATAAAAAATGAGCTAAATAATATATCCGGATGGCGGCTGGATGACGGTTCTATTCGTAGAGATTGGGAATTTAAAGATTTTGGCGAGGCACTAATCTTTATAAACAGGGTTGGTATTCTGGCTGAAAAACACGATCATCATCCGGAAATTTTTAATGTATATAATAAAGTCAATCTAAAATTCAATACTCATTCAGTTGGTGGCATTACGATCAAGGATTTTAAAATTGCCAGAGATATAAACAATATCTAATCTTTTTTCAAACCATTTACAAATCGAAGCAACTCATCATTTAATTTTTCAAGACGATCTTTAGTTGTTTTATCCAGTAGATTTTCAATATTAATACTTTCGTTGAAGTAGACAAAACGGGGAATGATAATGGAACGGAAATCAAGCATCAGACTGTTAGCCAGCCCCATAACAGACATATAACTTCGGCCACCCCCTGCTGAACATATAAATCCAACTATTTTGTCGGTCCAGGCACGGCCGGTTAATTCAATTAAATTTTTAATGGCTGAATTCACATTAAAATTGTAAACCGGTGTAGCAATCAGAATACCTTTGGCCTCGCGAATTTTTGTTTTCAATTGCTTGCTCAGAGGATGATCCATAGTGTCACTGCTGCCGTCACAAATAGGCAAAGAATAATCCAACAGATCAATAAGTTCAACATCTGAAGTTTTCTTTTTTAGTTGCTTATAAGTGTATTGTGCCATAAGCCGGCTGCGGCTTTCAGGAGATAAACTGCTGCTGATAATCAAAAAGGTCATTAGAAATCCGTATTTGAAAATTCAAATCATTCATAATCAAATTAGGATTTAAAATGTTTCGAATCAAAGAAAATAAAAATTTTATTTGCTTTTAAATGAACGATCATTTATTTTAGAGTTATGAGACGCAAGGATGAATTAAAACAGGATGCAATAATCGAGGCTACGATAAAACTGGTTAATGAGATTGGTTTTGTAGCTAGTTCTGTATCTAAAATTGCCAAAGAGGCCAATGTGTCCCCGGCAACTATTTATATTTATTATAAAAACAAGGAAGATCTTCTGGTATCAACATATATCAATATCAAACAGAATATGGGAAATGCGATATTGAACAATTTTAAGCCGGATGAACCCATTCGTGATATATTAAAAAAAGCCTGGTTCAATATGTTTGATTATATCAGTCATCATGCGGCATATTTCCAATTTACCGAACAGTTTTCTAATTCACCGTTCAGTGGTCTGGTAAAAAAGGAAGAAGTGGAAAAATTCTTTGAACCAATTATCAATGTACTATCAAGGGGTATAGGACAAAAAATTATTAAAGATGTACAGCAGGACATTCTGACGACTTTTATATTTTATCCAATTCTGACACTTTCCAATGCCAGGCTGTGCGCCGGATTTGAAAAGAATCAGCAGAACATTGAAACAGCTTTTAATTTGGCATGGGACGCTATTAAACTATAAATTTTTTTAGGATTTTAACTAAATGAATATTCATTTAAAAGGCTAGATATGAAGAAATCACTCAAAAAATTACTGAAAATAGGTACCACATTCATTATATCTCTTGGCTCAACGGTATTTATCATAAATCAATCCTGCAGTTCCGCAATGCATAATTCTGGGGGAAATCAAATGAATAAAATAGAACAATCAGCACAATTTCATGATGGTAAATTCAGAAATACCA
>JARRPN010000080.1:0-6831 GCA_037382875.1 Calditrichaceae bacterium
CTGCTAATTAACTCAGTTTTATGAAATTTACAATTCCAAATCAGCTTACAATTATAAGAATCATTTTAACGCCTGTTTTTATAATCTTATTTATCCAGGATGACTCTATTTACCGGTTGTTCGCAAGTATTGTCTTTTTTATAGCTGCCTTTACTGACTGGTATGATGGTTATTATGCGCGCCGTTTCCAGTCTGTCACACGCTGGGGTCAATTTATGGACCCGCTGGCTGATAAAATTTTGGTGTCCAGCGCTCTTATCGTTTTTGCCTATATGAAATTCGTATACTGGTGGATGATTTTTATAATCATCGGACGGGATGCACTCATCACTTATTTACGTAGTTTTGCACTACACATCGGTAAACCGATTATTACCAGTGTTGTAGCTAAATGGAAAACATTTTTGCAGATGGGATTTGTACTTAGTTTTTTAATTTATATCAATATTCCAGGTTTACCTTCTGTTCTCCTGAAGAACGCAACATACCCCTGGTTTTTATGGACGACCATTACCTTATCCATTGTTGTCGGATTGACACTTATTAGTGGAATTCATTATTTAATTGTAAACCGGTCACATTTAAATGAGCTGGGTCGGCGTATAGGACGCATATTTTCAAAATGAAACGATTTTTAATTTATAGTATAGGCACTGGTTTGGGGAGCGGCTATGTTCCATTAGCACCAGGTACAGCAGGCAGTATTTTAGCCTTAATTTTATATTTTCTATTTCCTCTTGAACCATTTTATTGGCTTTCTATCAGTATATTCATATTCTTTGTCGGCGTTTGGACCGGTTTTGAAATCGAGAAAGATAAAGGCGAAGATCCAGGTCTGGTGGTGATTGATGAGATGGTTGGCCAATGGCTGGCGGTAATTTTTTTACCGCCAACATTAGTAACTTTGCTGATTGGATTCGCTCTTTTCAGGGTGTTTGATATTTTCAAACCTTATCCGATTAACCGTTCGCAAAAACTTAAAGGTGGTTGGGGTATCATGATTGATGATGTGTTGGCTGGCGTATATGCCAATATTATAATACATGCAATTTATATATACGGTTTAATTTCATGATAATTGAACAAGCTGAAATTATTTCTATTGGCAATGAGGTTCTGGCAGGGCATACCATAAATACTAATGCTACCTACATTTCCAAGCAAATGGCCTCAATCGGCCTACCGGTACATTGGGTAACTACCATTAGTGATACACATGATGATATACTCTTTGCCCTGAAAACAGCAAATAAAAGAGCCGATGTGGTTTTGGTCACCGGTGGGCTTGGTCCTACGCCGGATGATATCACTAAAGCGACGGTCTGCGAATATTTTAATACTACTTTAATACAGGATGAACATGTTTTAAAGCATGTGCAAAATCTTCTAAAAAACCGGGGTCTTAATCTACTGGATTCCAATATTGCCCAAGCAATGGTTCCAGATAAAGCGGATATCTTGCATAATCCTGTCGGTACAGCACCTGGGATGGCCCTGAAAAATGCAGGGACTTACTTTTTCTTCATGCCCGGTGTACCTATGGAAATGAAACGATTGATTGATGAACAGATTATTCCTTATCTTCAGACAAAGCTAAAACTACCTGCTATTCATAGTTATCTGTTACGAACAACCGGTATCGCTGAATCAAGGCTCTATGAATTACTTAAAGATACATTAAAAAAATATTCTCAATTTCCGATGGCTTTTCTGCCGCGTCATATTGGTGTTGACTTGCGCTTCAGATTAATTTCAGATAATAAAGATGAACAACAGCAACTTGAATTATTTGTGAATGCAGTTAGAAACAAGGCAGCAAAATATATATTTACTGAAGAAAATATTGAATTAGAACAGGTTATCGGACAAATACTAAAAAACAAAGAACTTTCATTTTCGTGTGCAGAAAGTTTCACCGGAGGCCTTATCGGTGATTTGATTACCAACATTCCTGGAAGTTCTGAGTATTTTATAGGTGGATTGACTACCTACAGTAATGAGAGCAAAATGAATTCGCTTAAAGTAAAACAAAAAACACTCAAAGCGCATGGGGCAGTGAGTTCAGAAACGGCTCTGGAAATGGTTCGTGGCGTCCAGAAGGTATTTAACACAGATTGTGCAGTATCTACAACAGGCATTGCCGGCCCAACAGGCGCAACCGAAAACAAGCCGGTTGGACTATGCTATATTGCCAGTCGTTTTGGTGATAAGGAAGCTGTAAAAGAGTTTCATTTCGGTCGCGATCGCATCATCAACAAACACCGTGGTGCTATGGCAGCCATGGAAATGTTACGACGATTGATACTAGATATCCATTAATTAAATGATATAATCATGAGTGAAGAAATCCGCAGTTTTGTAGCCATCGAATTGCCTGATGAAATAAAGTCTCAAATTGAGTCTTATATTTCTGAGCTGCGTAAATTTGCCCCAAAATTAAAATGGGTAAGAAAAAATAGTTTGCACATCACACTTAAATTTCTCGGTAATCAGACACCTCAAAAAGTTGAAAATGTGATTGACACGCTCTTGCCTTTAAGAGATCATTGTGAACCATTTGAAATTCAAACTAAAAACATAGGGGCATTTCCTAATCAAAACAGACCGCGGGTTATCTGGTTGGGAATTGAAGCACACCCGAGAGAATTATTTTTTCAGGCACATGGTTGGATTGAAGAAAAAATGCATGATATTGGTTTCGAAAAAGAGCAAAGAAAATTCTCACCCCATTTGACATTGGCTCGAATTAAATTTCCGACTGACTTAAGGGAATTATGGAATTTTGTTGAGGAACACTCTTTTCCTGTTCAGTCAATTAGTGTTAAAGAAATAGTTCTGATGCGAAGTATTTTAAAACCATCCGGGGCAGAATATCGTCAAATTCAAAAATATCCTTTGCGATAAATAAGATATTATATTAGCTTTATTTTTATCATATGAAACACACCTCGATTAAAATCGGAGAATATAAATAATGGCAGAAAATCAGGAAAAAACCAAAGCGGTTGATGTAGCCGTATCACAAATTGAACGTAATTTCGGCAAGGGAGCTATCATGCGTCTGGGAGACCGTGCCAAAGTTAATGTTGATGTAATCCAAACCGGTTCGATTTCGCTTGATGCTGCATTGGGTATTGGTGGTATTCCCCGTGGACGCATCACAGAAATATTCGGCCCTGAATCATCAGGGAAAACTACGCTGGCACTGCATGTTGTAGCTGAAGCGCAAAAATTAGGAGGTCTGGCGGCTTTTGTTGATGCAGAACATGCATTGGATCCAACCTATGCAAAAAAGCTTGGTGTTGATACGGTCAATCTATTAGTCAGTCAGCCGGATAATGGCGAACAAGCTTTGGAAATAGTTGAAACTCTCGTCCGAAGCGGTGCACTAGATATCATCATTGTGGATTCGGTTGCCGCACTGGTACCTAAAGCGGAGATCGAGGGCGAAATGGGTGATTCTCATATGGGTTTACAGGCAAGATTAATGTCTCAGGCACTGCTGAAAAAGAGGTTACTGCTCTGGATGCTCCTAAAAAGGTAGCAGTGATGCCTAATGAATTTCGAGGTATCAAGGCAAGACTGAATATTAAACCCGGAGATGCTGTAAAGATAGGTTCTGTCTTATTTGAAGATAAGACATTACCGGAAATAAAATTCGTTTCCCCGGCCAGTGGTAAGGTGCTGGAAATTAATAGAGGGGAACGTCGTGCGTTGATGGAAATCGTTATTGAAAACGATCTCAAGGATGAAAAGGAAGCGGTTGGTACCTGGAAGAAAGATGATTTAAAGAAGATGGATGCTAATGCAATTAAGGAGGCCTTGCTAAAAGGCGGTATGTGGCCGCATATCATACAACGCCCGTTCAGCAAAATAGCCAATCCCGCCGATACACCACGGGATATTTTTATCTCAGGTATGGATACCGCGCCACTAGCTGCGGATCCAAATTTCATTATGGAAGGTATGGAAGAATATTTTCAAACCGGGTTGGATTTGATTGCCAAATTAACATCGGGTAAAGTGCATTTGTCATTGGATTTAAAAAATAAATCCTATGCTAAGGCATTCGAAAATGCGACCGGTGTAGAAAAACATTACTTCAGTGGTCCGCATCCTGCAGGTAATGTGGGCGTACAAATTCATCATATCAATGCGTTAAGGCGTGGTGAAATTCTCTGGACGATTAAACCCTTTGCAGTAGCGCTCATCGGTAAATTCTTTACTGAGGGATATTATCAGTCTGAACGGATTGTTGCAGTTGCGGGTTCATCACTCAAACAGCCTAAATATTTTAAAACGATTAATGGCACGCCTATTACTATGCTGGTACCTGAAACGGACGTTGTAGATGGTGAGGTTCGTGTCGTTTCCGGAAATATCTTATCAGGCAGAAAAATAACACCTTCCGGTTATGTAAGCTATTATGATAATCTCATATCATTTATCCCGGAAGGTACAAGAAGAAGAAAATTACTTGGTTATTTCCATCCAGGTTTTAAAACACCCAGTTATTCAAATACCTATTTATCAAAGTTTTTGATGATGGCCAGAAAAGACTATGTACTTGATACAAAGATCCATGGCGGTAAACGAGCGTTCGTTGCTACCGGTGATTATGAGAATGTTCTGCCTATGGATATTTTACCGGTCTATTTAGCCAAAAGTATCATCGCTGATGATATCGAGGAAATGGAGGGGTTGGGTATTCTGGAACTGGATGAAGAAGATGTTGCTTTATGTTCATATATTTGTCTTTCGAAAACGAATTTTGGTTATCTGCTACGCCGCGGTTTGAATTATATCGAAAAAGAAGGTTAAGCAGAAGGTGAATTGAAATAAAAACTAATTATGGAAGGTAAGATAAATTGAAGTTCATAGAAAATATATTAGATAAACATCGTGACCGGTTTGAGAAGGGTGGTGATCTATCCAAATGGAAACCACTTTTTGAGGCGACAGATACGATCCTGTTCTGGACAAATGAACGCACAAAAATCAGTCCGCATGTTCGTGACTCACTTGATCTTAAACGTTTTATGATGATGGTAATCGTTGCACTGGTGCCATCCACGTTATTTGGTATTTATAATATTGGCTATCAGCATTATTATGCGCTTGGAGAGCAGCCGGAACTTTGGAGCAGTTTCCTGTTCGGTTTCATGAAATTCCTGCCAATCGTTATTGTATCTTATGCTGTGGGTGGTTTCTGGGAAGTGCTTTTTGCTATCATCCGCAAACATGAAGTTAATGAAGGTTTTTTGGTTACTGGTATACTTTTTCCATTAACATTGCCCCCAACCATTCCTTTATGGCAGGCTGCGGTAGCTATTTCTTTCGGTGTTGTTATTGGCAAAGAAGTATTTGGCGGTACGGGCATGAATGTATTAAATCCGGCATTAACAGCACGTGCATTTGTATTCTTTGCCTATCCGGGAAAAATATCAGGTGATAAAGTTTGGACAGCTATTGATCTGGCTAAAGATAAAGTAGTTGATACATTTTCCGGTGCAACCCCACTTTTGGTTGCCTCCAATACCGAAGCGGGTGGTCAGGCTTTGCAAAGTCTGCATAATTTTCAGTATGGTGATTTTGGATTTACCAATTTATTTTTGGGATTTATACCCGGTAGTATAGGAGAGACTTCCGCTTTATGTGCTTTGATCGGTGCTCTCATTCTCATAATTACAAGGGTTGGCAGTTGGCGGATTATCGTTTCCGTTTTTGCCGGTGGATATCTTACAGCCTTTTTAATGAACGTTTTATCCGGTGCCGATTCAACCGGTATGTTTACATTACCACCCTATTATCATTTAGTGATGGGAGGTTTTGCCTTTGGTGCTGTTTTCATGGCGACTGATCCTGTATCAGCTGCGCAAACCAATA
Organism: Calditrichaceae bacterium; assembly: GCA_037382875.1. Classification (GTDB taxonomy): domain Bacteria; phylum Calditrichota; class Calditrichia; order Calditrichales; family Calditrichaceae; genus JAFGKZ01. Next base: position 5,887 of record JARRPN010000080.1, read on the forward strand.
CAGGTAAGTGGTTTTACGGGTTGTTAATCGGTGCACTGGCAATTTTAGTACGTGTTGTCAATCCGGCTTATCCCGAGGGTATGATGCTGGCCATATTATTCATGAATGTTTTTTCACCACTCATTGACTACTATGTGGTCAAAGGAAATATAAAAAGGAGGTTGAAACGTGCAGCATAGTAACGCTTATACATTTCGGTTCGCTGCTATGGTTACGATCATATGCAGTGTACTTCTAGCTGGCGCGGCAACCTTGTTAAAACCGCGTCAGGATGAAAATAAATTACTGGATAAGAAGAAGAACATTCTTCTCAGTGTGGGAATTGAACCCGCAAATGGTGTAAGTTTCACACGAAGTGAAATAAATGAAACCTATGACAGAAAAATTAAAGAACTCGTTATCGATTCAGATGGTAATATAGTCGAAGGCAAAAAGCCATCCGATCTTGATCCTCGCAAAGATACCGGATTACTACCAATTTATGAAAGTGTCGAAGGTGAGCAAATCAGTGCTTATGTACTTCCTGTATCGGGAAAAGGATTGTGGTCAACAATTTATGGTTATCTCGCTCTATCTGCAGATGGTATCACTGTGAAGGGTATTACATTTTACAGTCACGGAGAAACACCGGGTCTCGGTGGTGAAATCGAGAAAGAATGGTTTACCAATAATTTTATCGGTAAGAAGATTACAGATGAGAACGGCAACTTGGTTTCAATCGAAGTTGTAAAAGGGAAAGTGGATCCAAATTCAGATAATGCTATTCATGAGGTGGATGGTATAAGCGGCGCTACATTAACTGGAAGAGGCGTTTCCATTTTTCTTAAAAAAGATTTGCAGACTTATGAGCCATTTTTGAGGACTATTATGAATTCGAAAGGGGGCGTTTAATGGCCGATGAAGTAAAAGCTGTTGCTGAAAAACAGCCTAAAGAGAAATTATTCT
>JARRPN010000081.1:0-7696 GCA_037382875.1 Calditrichaceae bacterium
ACCGATCAAAGCCAGGTACAGCGCGAGTTATCCGTCGGGAATCTGGATGAAGTTCGCAAATCTCTGTTAGTCAATGCAGTTGGCCGTTTTCCGCTTGTCCTGCTATACACAGTAATGGGGATTTTTGTTGGTGCGGTGTTTATCATGCCGGAAAGTCTGACACATATTGGATCCGTTTTAAATATGAGCAAGTCTTCCATAACTGAAATACTAAAGAGCGATCCTGATCGCATGATGCCCATGTTTATCTTATCCTACTTACCACACGGGATAATCGGTTTTATATTTGTTGCCATTATGGCGGCTTTGATGTCCAGTCTGGATTCCGGTATTAATTCACTTAGCGCTGTTACTATGAAAGATTTTTACCAAAAATATATTAAGCCGGAGGCATCAGACAGACATTATTTATGGGCATCCAAAATCATTACTTTGATATGGGGTACCTTCTGCGTTGTAGCCGCCATACTTTTTACACAGATTGGTGAATCAACCCGGCATATAACCAAATCTGTAAATGGGGCGTCGATCAAAACCGGTATTATCATTGGAGCCTTGTCAAATATTTTTCTGTGGAAATTTACAGATATTTCCTGGATGTGGTGGAATCTGTCCGGATTTGTAATGACATTAATAGTTACTATTTTGATTACACTAATTTCAAATACTGCCTTAGGATTTCCAAAAATTGATATTGCAATTTATATTAAAGATGACACCGCCCGTTTGAACTGGAAAGTGATTTATGTATTGATTGTAATGTACTTTTTTCTAATAATTGCCATTGCTCATTTAATTGAAATATAGTATACACCTATGTTTTAAGATTGGCATAAAATAAAGAGATTAGAAAAACTTAGCGAAGTGAAACGAAAAAATTCTGACTGTTTGATCCCGACTTGTCGGGAGAGTTTCAGAATTTTAGTGAAACGAGCTTTAGTTTTTCTTTCTATTTATTTTCCAGCCTTGATTTTTTGCTACTTTTTGATCAAGCAAAAAGTAGATAGTTTTTGACAAAAAAACTAAATTAATAAATTTCCATTTTTGCAAAACGATTATAATATTTATATTCAACTCTATTCAACAAACAATGAAACGAGCCTATGGACACAATCATCAAAACCGAAAACCTGACAAAGTATTACGGCAAGCATCTGGGCATAAAGGATTTAAACCTGGAAATCAACAAAGGTGAAATCTTTGGCTTTCTCGGGCCAAACGGTGCCGGAAAATCCACCACTATACGGATGATTCTGCATTTGCTAAAACCCACTTCCGGGCAAGTGAGTATTTTTGGAAAAAACGTCGGTAAATACTATGCTGAAATTTACAAAGACCTTGGAAATTTGCCCGGTGAGTTAAAAATGTATGAACACTTAAGTGGACAGCATTTTTTAAACTACATGAGCAGCTTTTTTGATAAAGCGCCTAAATGGCAAAGTGAACTGGTCGAAGCCTTTCAGCTTAATTCAACCATCCTGGCTAAAAAACTAAAATATTATTCCCACGGGATGAAGCAAAAACTGGGTATTATCCAGGCCCGGCAGCATGATCCTGAAATAATTATAATGGATGAACCAACAGAAGGTCTTGATCCTCTAAATAAAGTAATTTTATACGACTATCTCGGAAAATTTAAAGACCAGGGTAAAACCATATTTTTCTCCTCTCATGATCTTTCCGAAGTGGAAAAAATTTGCGATCGGGTTGGATTGGTTAGATCGGGACAATTGATTGCGCTTGAACATATTAGCGATCTTAAAAAGAAAATGGTTCGTCGAATGGAAATTTATTTCAAAACAAAATATAATCCGGCAGATTTTAAAGATTCAAATATCAGTATTTTGGATCAGCAGCCTGATCGTCTGATTATCACTGTTAAGGGTGATATTAATCCAATTATTAAAATTGTATCCAAATATGAGTTAAACAATCTTGTCTTTCCGGAACCTTCCCTTGAAGAAACGTTTATGCAATTTTACAAGAATTAGGATTTGAAATATGGTTGGTAATTTGAAATTCGGATTTTTTAAAAAAATGTTTTATGATCAAAAATACGTTATCTTTGTATTATACTTGTTTGTTTTTCTGTTTGAATTTGCATGGGTATGGATTCTATTTAAATCGGATCTTGGCAGTTTCATGAATAATTATGCCAGTTATCTGCCGCAGTCCATTACCAATATGATCGGATTTCAGGCCGGTTCCGGTATGCTTACAACTCAAATGATGTCCTTCGGCTATGCCCATCCGTTAATCATGATTTCAATGGCTTTTTTACCTATCAGTTTGCCGGCCCGCTATATCGCCGGAGAGATCGAGAACCGAACTTTCGATATTATATTGACGAAGCCTGTTAGCCGCTGGTTAATCCCCTTTCAATTATATTTATTTATCAGCTTAAGTCTGGTAATTCTTAACCTGGGTTTATTCCTTGGTACCTGGCTGGGTAATATTATATTTTCCGTTGAATTGTCCATGTTTACTTATTTTAAAATAAGTATGATCGGATATGCATTTTATTTGAATATGGCTGCCATTGGGATGGCTGTAGCCTGCTGGAGTCAAGAAAAAGGTAAAATGCTGGCATGGATGATTGCTATTGTAGTTATTTTCTATTTTTTTGATGTCATTATCCGCATGCTGCCGGAATGGGATTATTTAACGGCTTATAGCTATTTTCAGCTTTATCAGCCAACGCAGTTAACACTTGGAAATGCCAGCTTCGTTAAATCTGGATTCATTTCTGGTTTAATCGTAATCCTATTCTTCATTACTTCATTAGTTCAGTTTAATAGGCGAGATTTATAAATTAGTAAATTGTGGATTTTCAATTTGACACCCTCTTAATCCCCCCTTTGTAAGGGGGGAAATTGAGGGTATCTTATATTTCAAAGAATTTCTTAACTTAATTAAACATTCAACGTATCAGCTCCATCATATTTAGCTTTTAATTTATCTTCATGTCGGTTGTGTAATTTTCCGGCTTTTATTTCTACGGAAGCATAAATCACTGGTAAAACTATTAATGTTAAAACCGTTGCAATTGTTAATCCACCCATAACCGACCTGGCCAGAGGTGCCCAGCTTTCACCAGATTCACCTAATCCCAGTGCCAGAGGTAACATAGCCAAAATGGTTGTTAATGCGGTCATTAAAACGGGACGCATTCGTATATGTCCGCCTTTTTTGATGGCATCAAATAATTCATATCCTCTTTCACGTAATTGATTAATATAATCTACCAGAACAATACCATTATTTACTACAATGCCCACCAGCATCACAATACCAATCAGTGCCATAACACTTAAATTGGTTCCGGTTAACACCAATGCTAAAGCAACGCCGATAAATGACATTGGAATCGTAAAAATAATTATAAATGGATCGAGAAAGGATTCGAACTGCGATGCCATTACCATATACGTTAGAAAAATGGCAACCAGGAAAGCCAAACCTAAATATTCAAATGATTCCTGCTGATCTTCGGCCGTACCGCCAATCTCGGTCCGGAAATCATTCGGTAAAGATATTTGACGAACAGCATCTTCAACATCCACTCTTACACTGCTTAAGTTGCGACCCGATACGCTCATATTAACTGAAACCATACGTTCCTGGTCTTCACGGTCAATCTCCTTTGGTGCTTTTGTATAGGATACATCGGCGATGGAACGCAATGGAATCTGTCTTCCCAACGGTGTCACGATCATAATATTATCAACATCTTCTTTACTTGTTCTTGCTTCCTTATTCAACTGCACACGGATATCAAATTCATCACCCTTATCCCTGTACTGTGTGGCCACTGTACCAAGTATACTGGTGCTTACCGCCTGTCCCACCTGTGTTGTGCTTAATCCGAGATCTGCAATCCGCTGCCGGTCAATATTAATCTGCAATTCCGGGGCAGATTCTTTAAAACTGGTCTGAACGTCAACGACGCCTTCAACTGTTTTTAATTTATCTTCTACTTGTTTTGCAATAGCTTCTGCCTTATCAAGATCATAGCCAAATATTTCGACCATTATATCAGATCCGGATCCCATCATAGCTGATTGTCCGCGATCCTCAAATCGGGCATACACATCAGGTAATTTTTTAAATTCCTCTCTCAACACATCCTGAATTTCGAACATACTGCGGTCCCGCTCACTCAATTTTTTCAACCTGATTGTAATATCGCCTTCACTTGATCCGCGCGTGGAAAATAAGGACATGATACCTTCGCCCTGCCCAAAATTACTATATACAATCTCTGCTTCAGGTACTTTATCCATAATAATTTGATTTAATTTATGCATGCTTCTATCCATCGCATCCAGACTTGTGCCCGGTGATCGATCTACTGCAATAGCAATGAATCCCATATCATTTTCAGGTAAAAACTCACCACCCATCAGTGAAACAGCTACCACAGAAATTGCAAATAATCCTACCACCGTAAAGATAACCAATTTCCGATGATCCAATGCCCAGTCAAGGGATATAGCATAAATCTGCTGAAGTTTATCAATCCAGTCACTTACTTTTTGACCAATTCGATTGAAAATACTGTCTTTATGCAATTTTTTAGTCAATAATAGAAATCGTGACGCCATTAATGGTATAAGTGTTAAGGCTACCAGTAATGAAACAGATAATGAAAATACAATGGTTACTACCATGTCATTAAATAACTCACCGGCAATTCCAGGAACAAATAATACCGGAATAAACACAGCCAGTGTAGTCAATGTGGAAGCTGTAATAGCCATCGCTACTTCTGAAGCACCATTATAAGCAGCATCTCTTGGGGATGCCCCCTCCTCCCTGAGGCGGAAGATACTTTCCAGTACAACAATTGAATTATCCACCAGCATTCCCACTGCCAGGGCCAGACCCGCCATTGAAATAATATTTAAGGTTAATCCTGTCTGATCCATAACCGCGAATGTTAAAATCATCGATACAGGAATTGATATCGCAACAATCAACGAGCTGCGCAGATTACGAAGGAAGAATATAAGTACAAGAAATGTCAATGCGATAGCTTGAATAGCTGTGTTACCTAAATTAGACATGGAACGTGTAATAAAATCTGAAAAATCTATAATGGTTTCAATCTTAACACCTTCAGGCAGAATAGCCTGAATATCCGGGATACGATCTCTAACTTCCCGACAGACGGTCACCGTATTCGCATCGGATTGTTTTTGAACCATCAGCATAACCGCTGGTTTATTATTATTCCAGACACGTTGACGCTGCTCGGCAAAGCCATCAACTACCGTAGCTACATCTTTTATACGAACAGAACTCGGTCCTGTCATAGCAATCGCTGTATTTTCAATTTGCTCCATACTGCTGTATTCTCCAACAGTTTGTAGCGTGAACTCCTGCTGTTTGTTATCAATCCAACCCGAAGGCACCTGTAAATTATTCATTTGGAGTGCGCTTACTAACTGCTGAATCGATACATTATGCGCACGCAGCCGCCCGGGATCAGCGAGCACTTTTATTTCTCTTTGCATACCACCCATTGTAAATGATCCGGCAACACCGGGAACGCGTTCCATACGAGGTTCGATATCCTGTTCTGAAATGCGGCGCAGCTCAGCCTGACCATGCAGATCAGATGAAACAGCAAGATATAAAATCGGCTGTGTGGAGGGATCAAATGCAAATACCATGGGCTGCGAAATATCGCTGGGTAAGGCATCCTTCAGAAATTCAAGGTTGTTGCGTACATCAATCTCTGCCTGATCCATATCTGTACCCCATTCAAATTCCAGGGTGACTATTGATAATCCCTGTATAGAAGAAGAGGTTACTTTATTTACATTCTCAACGGCGGATACGGTTTCTTCCACGGGCCGTGTAATAACAGTTTCCATATCAAACGGACCTACTCCGGTATATTGAGTGATTATGGCAATCACCGGAAATTCCATTTTAGGATATAGATCCAGATTCAACCTTAACAATGAGAAAAGACCAAATCCCACGGCGATTACGTATATCATAGCAAAGGTAACGCCGCGTTTTATTGCTGTTTGTGTTATTTTCATAATGAAGATCCTTTGTCTGAGATGATCGCAACCGGTAAACCATCACGCAGATTATTTTGCCCTACTACGACCAGGGTATCACCTATTGTTACACCTCCATTGACTGCTATCGATTTATGATTCACATAACGAGTATCTAGTTTATTTTGCTTGGCGTGGCCATCTTTAACTGTGTAGACATAATAATTTTTCAATACTTGATCTTCACCATTAACTTTTTCCAGAGTTGTGCTTTCAATGGATACATAGCGTGGAACAACAATCACATCACTTAAAAGACCTGTCGTAACACTTACCTGTGCATACATTCCCGGTTTAAGCAAATAATCAGGATTATCGATAATTACTTCAATTTTTGCCATTCGAGTCTGCGGATCAAGAACAGGGCTGATTTTTTGGACCTTGCCTGAAAATGTCTGGTCTACATAAGAACGGACTTTTATTGTGGCTTCCTGGCCTATGGCCAACTTACCAAGATCTTCTTCTGTTGCATCAAAAACAATTTTTACTTTTTCCATTTGCACGATGCTCACAACCGGCATACTGGGATTTGCCATATCACCTTCTTCATAAAATCGCTGGCCAATGATACCGCTTATCGGTGCAGTAAGTTCTGCATCATTTAATTGACTTTTAACACTGATCAATCCAGCCTGAGCCTGCTCTGCCTGCGCTTTGGCTGCTTCATACTGAGTTTTAACAGCATCATATTGCTGTTGGCTCATCGCGTTCTCAGCAAATAATCGCCTTGCCCGGTCAAATTCTACTTTTAGGTTAGCTTCCTGCGCATTGGCCGCCATTAAAGCTGCTTGTGCCTGTTTTACACCCTGCTCAATAGTGGTAGCAGCTATACGTGCGATTGCCTGACCTTTTTTTACTGGATCACCTTCATCAACATAAAATTTTTCAATCCTGTCCGGTATTTTAGAAAATACTTTAACTTCGTATTCCGCATGAATATCGCCGCTATAGGTCAACACCTGACTAACGTTGCCTAATTCTATAATGGATACTTGAACTGGAACAGCTTCCGTATTATCACTATCATCTGATTTACTACAAGCTGAAAAAAATCCCATTATAAACAGGATACTTAAAATGAGCTGTTGCCAGGTTAACCGTTTCTTTAGCTGACATGTATTTTTCATTCGCTTCCTGCAATTTGTTGTAGGCTACTTCTACCTGGGCAGCAACCCCATCAAAAACCTGCTTTTCAGTATCAATCATTATACCCTTATCCAACCTGGCTTGCTGATACTGTCGAACTGATTTGAATCCGCTGAAGAGTGGAATTTGTATACTTACGGCCGAGGTAAATCCTTTGCTGAAGTCATCCTGGTTAAATTTGTAATCATTGCGCTGAGCCATGTATGAATAATCAGTCTGGAAGAATACTTTAGGCAAGAAATCGCTCCGGGCAATGGTGACGCCCTTCGATGCCATTGTTTTTTGTTCATCGAGCGCTTTTAAGTCCGGGCGATTTTCCATGGCCAGATCTTGCAAATCTGACAACGATGAATTTAACAAATCGTCTTCTGCATACTTGAATTCTCCTTGCGCTTCAATCTCAGTTTCCTTATCCAAACCTAATATAGTCCGTAGTCCTGTCAGCGCTGATTGATAATTATTCCGTGCGCTTATTA
>JARRPN010000082.1:0-12660 GCA_037382875.1 Calditrichaceae bacterium
AACAAATAAACTTGAAATCGCAAAGTTCATAAAAAAGATTGTAAGAATTGAAATTTATTCTGCAAATAATAGCTACGTAACTTACTATCCAAAATCGAACCCAATTTTATCTTAAAATCTCTTTCATCAAAGTTATTTAATTTATCTTTTATTTCTGCTTTATCATGTTCGTTTAATTCAGGCAATTTAATTCCTTTTCTTAATAAAAACTCAATATCAAAAGCATCCCTTATTTCCGACCGATTTCGCAATGCCTGGATTTTATTAACCATTGTTTGTTCGAGCGTATGTGCTTTTAATAAAACCTGGATAGTACTATTTTTCGAATACGCAATTATATCCTGAGTATCGAAATCCTTTTCATACTTTCTGATTTCTATTTTCAGCCTTTTAGGATATTTTGATGAACGAATTTCCATTAATACAGTGTAGTGTTTTATTTGATTGTCCATTATTTGATAAATCCGACCAAGTTTATTTGTTATTCTATCTTGATATTCAGCATAGTTTATTTCCTTGGTGAACCAAAAATCTAAATCAGCAGAATACCTGTTTAAGCCATAACAAAGCCTTAACATTGTGCCCCCGCCAAACACCAAAGGATTCAATAAATGAACTGATTTTAAACGTTGCAATACATCAATCTCAAACAATTCATGCTGCTCAAGTGTATTCATAGTCTTTTCACCATTTGTTGTATTGACGGTGGATATGATTTTGCAAAATTATTAATTAGTTTCTCATTCAATTTAGTTAGATCAATTGAAGGCAAATCTATTTTATAATATCCGAGATGTTGAAGATAAATTGCATCCAAAAACGCTTTTTCCGGTTTTGCGATAAATAGTTCATTTTCCCGTATAAAATCTTTATATAATTCTGGTTTAATTTTAGAATAAGTAAAAATGCAATTTTCAATATTAAATTGCCTTGTTCTTTTAACAGAAATTGACTCAATATAACCTTGTTGAATCTGAGTTGTTATATCATAATAACTTAAGGCTGTCATTAGGGAAATATAGGAAGGTACCTGGAGCAGATTTCCGAGTTGTAATAATTGATCCCTGCCCAGAGACTCCCATTTTTCTCTTAATATATACAGATTTCTTTTAAGTCGAATGATTAATCCAGCTTGTACATAACGATTTGCTGTAACAATTGCCGATGGTCTAGAAATATTAAAGGCTTTAGCAATATCTTCATAATTGAAAAATATTTTACTGATTTTATTTAGATTAGTTATCTTCATAAAGCATATTTAATTAATAATTTTGTTAATTAAATATACTTTGGAATTTAAGTGTATGCAATAGTTATCAGGGGGTGTAAATAAAAAGTCCCCCGACGGTCAGGGGATTTTTGTTTCAAGAACTTTACATTTCAACTCTACCGGTAGCTTTTTCCCAATCAAAATAGGCATCCAGGTAATCATATACCGCTTTATAATAATTCAGGTTAGCTTGATCATTAAATATGCGTGTATCTTTCAATTCGAGTTGAGTAATTAAACCGTTATCTGCACTGACTTCAGCAATTTCAAATGCCTTTTGTGCAGAATTCAAAGTACCCTTTGCAGATTGTATTCTTTTTTCGGCTTCATCTAACCGCAGAAAAATATTGTTTAGCTCATTGGTAATATTGTCTTTGCTTTTCTCAATATTTATTTTGGCCTTTTCCAGTTCCACCTTTGCTTTTTGTACCTGAGCTCCGGTATAACCTCCCGTATAAATTGGAATACTTAAAGTTGCGCCAAGAATAAAATTATTATTGCGATTATCCAGTTGAAAATCATTTGACCTAGAGGAAAAAGTATAAATAAAACTACCATCAAGTGAAGGATAATATCCTGCCCTTGCTGCCTTCACACCGGTTTCACGCAACCTGTTTTCCCATAACCTTGCCTGAAAATCCGGACGAATTCCTAGTACATCTTCAGTCGGTTCTCTCTCTGGTTTAGCCGGATAAATATCCAAATTACCTGTTAAGATTAATGATTGTTCATAAGGTATTCCAGCAAAATTTTTTAAATTAGCCATCAATAAATCATAATTACGTTGTGCTTCCACAGTTTGAGGTATCTTATTCTTCCAACCCACTTCTGCCTGCAATAATTCAAATTCTGAAACTAATCCATTATCATATTTTTCTTTAACGTTTTCATAATTATCTTTTGCACTCTGTTCAGAAACAGCTGCAATATCCCACACTTTTTTTAATAAGAGCGCTTGATGAAAACCTTTTTTAGCAAAGGTAATAATTTCTTGCTCACTTGCTTCATAAATGAAATCTGTCATGGATTCATACTGATTAGCAGCTGTTAAGGCATTTCCTATTTGAAAACTAAATAGGGGTTGTGTAAGAGAAGCATTGAAAGAATATTCATTGTTAAAGGTTAAATCAATTTTCTGAATTTCTCCATTAAATTCAGCAAACAGTAGATTTTTTAGAAGGTTTCTTCTGTAATCACCTTGTGCACCAATCTTTGGAAGAGCTGTGGCCCAGGCTTCCTTTTTCCTTGCATCGGCCATTTTCAATTCCTGTTTGGCCAGTTTCAAATCCTTACTGTTTTGCTTGACGAGTTCCAGAAATGCATCGAGATCATATTCACCGGCATACGAGGATGTACCAATCAATATAAAGAAGGATAAGAATAATATATTTATTTTTAACATCATTTATTCCTTAATTAACCATTAATTTTTACCGTTTTTGATTTTGAGAACAGATAATAAAATGCCGGGATAACAAATAGTCCCAGTGCCGTGGATATTATCATACCACCGATACTCACCAGACCCATTGGCTGCCTGAATTCCACACCGGATGAACCAATACCAAGAGCCATCGGCATCATACCTAAAACAATAGCGACAGTTGCCATAATTATTGGTTTGAGCTTTGTCGGGCAGGCTTCTAAGAGTGCGTCCTTGATTGTTTTACCTTGTCGCCGCAATTGATTTGCATAATCCATCTGCAAAATGGCATTGTTAACCACAAGTCCCAATAACATCACAATGGCCATCATCGAAATCATATTCATGGTGACACCCGTAAAAACAAGCGATGCAACTACACCGATCAAAGCCAGGGGAACTGTTGCTAAAATCATGAGGGGTTGAGTTAGACTTTCCAGTATAGCCGCTAATAACATGTAGGTTAACAGAAAGGCAATAATAAAAGTTCGTAACATATCTACAATGGTTTCCTGCATCATTTTTGCGCTGCCTTTCCACTCAGCACGATAACCCGGATCAAAATCCAATTCAGCAACTTTCTCATCAATTACACTCGTAATATTGCCCAGAGCAACACCCGGAGCATTGTATCCATTAATTTCTATCGATTTATACTTATCGGTATGCATAATCGTTGAATAGCCACTGGTAAAAGAAACATCCGCTAATTGAGAAATACGATAAACACCATTCGGACTCATAACAGCAATATTACCGATTTCTTCCGGAGTATCCACAGATTCTTCAGTTAATTTTAATCGAATATCATATTCATTCCCGGCTTCACGATATTTTCCGGCAACCACGCCTTCCACCGATCCACGCAAAGCCATGGCTAAATCATATACAGTCAATCCGACATTGGCAATTTTAACGCGATTTGGTACAAGGGTGATCTCTGGTTTCCCCGGCCGTGAACTTGTACTTAAATTTATTAAACCAGGTATATTTTTAATGCTATCCATTAATTGTAATTTATAAATTTCCAGTTTTTCAATATCCTGTCCAAGCAGACTTAACTGAATAGGTGCTTCTCCTCCTCTACCGGCAGCTGAGACCGCTGAAACTCTGATTTTAGCATTTGGAAGAGTGGACAAATCTTTTATAAACACATCAGCCATCTCTGCACTGGAAAGTTCGCGCTTATCTACATCAATTAATTTAACATTTGCGACAGCCATATTTGCGCCAGTCGTTAGCTGGTCCAGATATCCGATATTTGTAAGCATATGACTTACTTCTTTGTGTTTGCTTACCCGTTTTTCAATTTCGGAAAGCAGATCGGCTGTTTCATTTAAATTGTAGCCCTGCGGTAGTTCCACCTCGATGAGAATATCACCTTCGTCCAGCATGGGCATAAATTCAAAACCAATAAAAGGTCCTAAAAAGACCATCGATAATACAAAGAATATAAGGGCGCCTACTAATAACCAAAAACTTCTAAGTTTATTAGCCAGGATAACTTTTAACCAATTCAGATATTTAGTTTCCCAGGCATGGAACATATGTTCCAGTTTTTTGCCAATGGGATGTTTTTTTGTATCATGTTCCGGTAAAATAAGTGACGCTAACATAGGTGTAATTGTAAAAGATGCAATAATAGAAAATACGGTCGAATAGGTAACGGTTAGAGCAAATTGCTTGAAGAATTGTCCAACCATACTACTCATACTGGCGATGGGTAAAAACACAGCAATATTAGTTAGGGTGGAGGCAATCACTGCAACAGCAATTTCTGAGGTTCCTTTATCCGCCGCCTCAGAACGTGAGTGCCCCATTTCTTTATGCCTAAAAATATTTTCCAGCACAACTACCGAGTTAGTAACCAAAATACCGACCGCTGTTGATAAACCCATCAGGGTCATAATATTTAAACTAAAACCGGAAAGTTGAATAAAAAGAAATGTCGATATAATTGAAAACGGCATTGCCGTCCCAACAATGATAGTTGAACGCAAGTCGTGTAAAAAGAATAACAAAACAAAACCGGTTAATACGACACCTAATATGATATTACTAAGCGTATCATTAACAGAACTTTGGATGAAAAGTGATTGATCACGCACAATGGTTAAACTCGTTCCGGTCGGTAATTCTTTTTCCAGTAACGGTATTTCTTCTTTTACAGCATCAGCCATGACAACCGTATTTCCATCAACACTTTTAATAATACTTAAAGTAACAACATTATCATCACGAAGATTTTCTACTTTGTTAAAATAAATAGATCGCTGACGAACCTCAGCGCCGGCATCAGAAATATCAGCTAACTGTCCTAACCGTTTCACACCAAATGCAGTAGGAACCTCTAGATTATTTATTTCATCGACTGATGAAAACTGTCCTTTGAACCGCACAGAAAATTCCTGGTCTTTCTGTTGAAACCGACCACCGGGAACGTCCATATTCTGAACGTTTAATATCTGTGCTAATTGCATAAGAGAAATTTTATTTTGATAGACAATCCGATCATCCAGCTCTACCCTAATTTCACGCTCTTGTCCACCGATTAAATTTACACGTCCAACACCTTCAATCTGAGAAAACCGATCTTTCAGTTTTTTATCCGCTAAATCATACAATTCTCTGATATCCAGGTTACCACTGAACACGATTTCCATAACCGGAAAAGAACTCACATCAAATTTTTCTACAACTGGTGTTTCTGCATCTTCCGGCAGATCCATCATAATTGCACTAACTTTATCCTTTACTTCCTGGTTGGCGATATCAGGATCCTTGCTCAGATCAAATTCTACCACAACATAAGAGATACCTTCCATAGAATAGGAATTGATTTCTTCAATTTTACTGACAGTAGAAACAGCATCTTCAATTTTTTTGGATACCAGGGTTTCCAATTCCGCCGGACCGGCACCAGGATAAATAGTTTGTACTGTTACGTATGGGATATTAACATCCGGCATCATATTCAGATTCAGCGTGAAATAAGCCAATAATCCAAACATAAAAAATACAAGCAATCCCATACTTATCATTATGGGACGCTTAATCGATGTACTGGAAAGAAACATAAATCTTCACCTCATTCAATAATATTGAGTTTACTGCCTTCGTCTAATAACAATTGACCTTCAACTACTAGCTGATCACCGGGATTTAAACCATCCTTAATTTCAATATCTAAATTTTGACGTTCACCCTGAATTACCGATCTTCTTTTTGCCTGGCCATTGACATTCACATAAACATAATTTTCATTTGCACCGTTTAAGATATCTTTTATATCCACCACAATGGCATTAGGATCTTGAACTGTAATAATACTAATCTCTGCAGTGACACCACAGTGGCAGGTATTACCTTCATTAACAAATTCCAATACAGCCCCAAAGGCCTGATGATTTTGATTGATTGCCATATCAACTTGCACGACCTTTCCTTTTACAAGAGATCCATTCCATTTGGCCACTGCGGGCAATCCAACTTTAACTTCATAAATTTCCTTTTCCGAAACCCAAACTTTGGCTTTGAGTTTTTCTATTCTTGAAACAGTAACCAGCTCCTCATCTCGTTTTACATTTTCCGATTCTACAACATTTATTTTTGTAACATAACCGTCCATGGGAGCCAGTACTTTTACTAACTGAGATACATTTTCATAATTCGCTTTAGCGACTTCGAATTGTGTTTTTGCATTATCATAATTTTGTTGTGATATACCGCCAGTGCTGTACAAATTTTTAATTCGCTCAAAAGATGATCTTGCATTATCGTACGCTACTTTTGCCTGCTGATACTGGGCAGATGGATTATCTGTAGGAAAAGTAATCAACACCTGATCTTTTTTAACATAATCACCGATATTTACAAGAACCCGCTCAACCCGATCGGCTAGTTTGGAACTTACCGTTGATTCTTCATTGCCGGTTAAGATGGCATGATAAGTAAGTTTCTTTTCAAAGAGCTGAGGCTTTACTTCTCTGACTTTAACCGGAACACCTTCTTCTTCATATATTTGTTCCATGCTTTTTGCTTCATCTTCATTCCCGCTACAAGCGATGAAATTCAAAAACAATCCAGTTAATCCTAATAACAGCAGGCCTTTTCCCCTGATCTATTAACTCAATCCAACTATTTAAATATTTCTGATCTCTCCTCCTGTTCTCGATCACCAGTTCATGATTCGGATCAAGACTGAAAGGATGAGTTTGCAAATAAAACAAGGCATTAAAATGATCAGTATGTTTTTGCTGAAAATCTACAAATGCGCTGAGAAAAGCTTTGATTTTATCGAAGGTACCATCGACCTTGCTTATAGCTTTATCCACCTCTTTAAAGAGTTTTCCTTCTGCACGCTGACAAACAGCAAAATATAATTCTTCCTTGCTGCTGAAATAGAGATAAAGAGTGGCCTTACTATATTCAGCTTCTTCTGCTATATTTTCTACTGTAGCATTTTCAAATCCATTTTTAAAGAAAACTTTTTCTGCGGCATCAATGATTTCATTTTTTCGCCGTTCACGATCTCTTTCTCTTCTTTCTGTAATCCCCATTACAACCTCTTTTATCCAACTATTATTCCAAAAACTAACCGTTGGTCAGTTAATGGACGGCAAGTTTAATAAAAAGTTTCGGTTATTGCAAAAAAATAATGAGATTTAAATTAGTTAATGAACAGAAAGGATACAGAAATAAATATGGATAATCATACTTCACCTTTTTAATCTAATGAACTATTCATATATTACATAACAAATTTAAAAAACAATCTTCTTTATCCCCCTTCGAAAGGGGAAGTTTCACTGAGTGTGACACAAGGAGGATGAGGCTAATATTATTGTTTTACGGGTATTATGCTCATAGCTCGTTCAGTTAACGCTGTAATTGTTAAAGCCGGATTTACACCGGGATTAGCGGAAATCATTGAGCCGTCGCAAATCCACATATTTTCATAACCGAATACCCGGTTGTCTTTATCGATCACACCGTCACTGACATCTTTGCCCATGACGCAACCACCTAGAATATGGGCAGTTGTTGGGATACCCATAATCGTTTCTGTAAAAAGGCTGACCGGTTTACCATTCACAATTTTGGCATAATCCTTTGCAAGCGAATCTACCTCAGGGATAAACGCGGTCGGTGCAGGTCCCTCTTCCATAGTGGATTTCATACCAAGTAATCCTTTAGAAAAACGCAGGGTACTGTTTATGGTTTGCATAAAAAGAAGTATTTGTGTCCGTTTAGCAAAATTCCAAACAGATATTGCCTTCAGATTTTGAATCGGATGGCTAATAAAATCGTATATTAATTTGGCCAGACGAATTATAACATTTCTGCCGTGAGCCATTGGGGCCAATAAAATTCTCCAGAATCCGGAACCGGAGGAATAACGTACCGGTTCCAGATGGCTATATTCATCTGTGTGTAAAATAGAACCAATGGCAATACCTTCTGAAAAGGATGTATCTTTGTCAAAAGTAATTATACCAAGCAGGCTTTCCGAGTTGGTCCGAACACCACTGCCTAGTTTATCAGAAATATTGGGCAAACTCTTTTTCTTCAAATTTAAAAGTAATGGCACGGTTCCAAGTGCTCCGCCAGCAAAAATAATATTGTTTCCAGTGATTTTTCCTTTTTTCTTAAAATAACTGGTGGATCTTTTCCATTTAAGTTCATAGCCTGCCGGTCCATCTGAACCGTTTAATGGAACAACATCATACACTTCCGATTCCGGCTGCACTTTCACACCAAGTTGCCGAGCTAAATACAGATAATTTTTATCCAGTGTGTTTTTTGCATTATAGCGGCACCCGATCATACAACCACCACAAAAATTACAACCGGCACGATCCGGTCCTTTACCGTCAAAATATGGATCAGGCACTGTTTGATCCGGTTGACCAAAGAAAACGGCGACATTGGTTGGTTCAAATTCATTTTCTTTACCTATCTGTTTTGCTAATTGCTGCAGAGCTTTATCTCCAACCTGCAACTTTGGATTAGAATTGGCGCCCAGCATTTTTAGAGCAACAGGATAGAATGGTTCCAATTCTTTTTTCCAATCCGCTAAGTGTGCCCAGCTTTCTGATTTAAAAAAATCATCTTTGGGCACTGGCAAAGTATTGGCATAGGTTAATGAGCCACCGCCGACACCAACGCCAGAAAGAATTGTAATATGTCTAAAAAAGGATAGTTTAAAGAAGCCGGTAAATTTTAGCCATGGCATCCACATCCAACGTTTCAGGTTCCAGTTGGTCTTCGGAAAATCTTCGACCTTATATTCTTTTCCCTTTTCCAGAACAAGAACTGAATATCCCTTTTCCGCAAGACGCAATGCGGAAACCGATCCGCCAAAACCACTTCCGATGATGATGAAATCGTAGTCATGTTGACTCATAATATTCCTTTTTGAAGTTACGAGATTCTTCTCCCCGATTTCATCGAGAATCAGAATGACAAATCACTACTTTTGACTAATACAAGGGCAATTGAAATACAAATTCCGAGAATCCGGTTTTCGATTTGAATTTGTAAGATTAACGCCAGCCCACTTCAAATTCGATTGGTAACAAAAACCAATGATGATCAAACAGAAGTTCAAATCCGCCGGACTGATATAAGGTTTTATCACCATCTGTAATACCAAGCCCATGATCATAAAACAAATTAGTCTTAATTCTTTTTAAATAGAAATATCCCCCAAGGCTGATTTCAGGATATAATAAGGGTAGACCATAATTAACAGAACCTAAATAGAAATGATCATAGTAGGAATATCTATAACCGCGAGGAAAATCCAGTACAGATGGAAATCGATAATTGATTGTTTTCTGATATTCAAAATTACCCTTAAGCCAAAGAGAATGATACTTTAATAACCCTGGAAAGAATAAAACACCTTCTGCTGAAAATTGTTGCCCATGATAGTCACTTTTAATTGGAGTATGCCTGTATAGGAAATTAAATACCTGGGCCCATTGTGGTTTAATGTCGCTTGGTAAATATTGCTTTATCTGAGCCAGAGAAAGCTGGTACCAAACCGGATAAAAAGTCCCGTTGCTTATCTCATAATCTTCAGGAATTACCTGCCCGTCAATATTGGTTGATTGAATATAGGCAGCCAGTGAAATCTGCTTTTGATAAGCACCATGTAAATAGGTCAAAGGTATACGTAATCCAAAAGCAGCAATTTTCTCGGTCCATGTATCATAGTAGTCTTTACCACCCTTAACCTCATATATTGTAGTCCGGTTTTGTTTGGATAGATAGGTATCTATAATTGGATATAAACCAGCATAACTCAGGCTAAGTGTTCCACCTAATTCATGTTCATTTCTGTTGTAAAAAATGCCTAAACCAATAGCCGTAGTGTTCATAATATCGTTGGATACAATCATAAAACCAGGTGTAAGTGTATCACCAACTATGCTCCAGCTATGAAAATTGAATGCATTTTTCCAAAGACTATAATTGTCAACTTTATATTCATTGGTAGGTATTTTATCTATTGAATAAATATCACCACCCTGTTCTTGTTTGATAGCTGGTTTAAAGTATTTTATCGAACGGTCTTTTATCATTTCCGTAGATATCCAATTTACGGGATCAAGTGGCATGGTAACAATGTTCATACCATGAATGGTATAATCATTAAACAAAAGAGTTTTGTCATCAAGTGATATTGAGGGATTGTAAGCTCCGTTAGGTCGGGAGGTTACCTGATAGATCTGACCGGTTTCAATATCAACCGCATAAATATTATCAATTCCGGAATAGAATGAATTAAATAGAATATAATCTTCATAAAATATTGGATTCATAATGCCCTGCCAGCAATGGGGAATAACCTGCTTTATTACGTTTTGTTCAGGATAATATATTAGCAGCGCCTTGCCTTCCGTATACTGACTCGTAAACACAACAGCTTGTCCATCTTTGGACCAGCTTGGCTGACGCAGTGATTCATTTTCGGGATTAGGTGCCCGATTCAGCACTTCACCTGTTTTAGCATTCAGGATCACTAATGTAGATTTTCGTTCCGGTGTGTTTTCAATGACGGCTATCTTTCTACCATCAGGAGAAAGTGAAGGCGTAAAATATTTTCCTTGTGAGGTTATTTTAGTCTTCTTATCTTTATCAAGATCATAGATTACGACATCTGAATAGCTTCGCTTAGTCCAGCGAGGATCGAGACATATTTCTGCCCAGGTAATTTTATCAACCGAACAGGAAAAGGTGTTCATCGCAAAGGTATCGGTAATTTTTCTCTCGATACCACCTTTAGATATTTTTACTAATTGCTGTGTGTCTGCCATACCTGATTTTCTGGCTATGATGGAGCCATCAGCTATTTCCTGCGGATAGATATAACTCGTATATTTTTTATTATCTCTATTTATTTTTTCCACAGGCGTAATACGCAGACTATCCTGTTGTCCTTTCCATAATTCATTTAATTCGTTGAGGCTATCTTCATAAATACCGGCAACTCGTCGTTTAATTATACCCTTTGCCGATCCGGAGAAAGTAAAAGGATAAAATATAAACCAGGCGGATCTGCCAAGAATTTTTGCCCAGGCATCCGCATCATGATGGCGGCGAACATGAGTAACTAAAAGATAACCTAAAGTGTAATGATCAGGGAAATAATCTTTATATGAACCCAGGACAGCTTTTGAATATGAATAACGAATATGGGCCAGTTCCAGACTGCGAATGCCAACATCAAAACTAGGATCACGGCCACGTCCACCACGAGTCATCGAGGTTTCCAATAACACCGCATCTCCCTCCCAGAACCAACCTGGCACTAAAATAGCTGACAATGTTGAAGGAACTGTTTCACCAAATATAAACCACAACCCCTTATTCAATCCACGATTCAATACTTTATCAAACTGAACAACGTGCCTGATTTCATGAACCGCCAGTAAGTTATACCAATCTCCATCATCAGCACCCACAGTTATTGGTGTACTAAACCATTCTGAACGGCGCGGAGCCATAGCGACATAACCATTAGCAATAACACCTTCAGTGGTTAAGAGTAAAGTTATCGGTTTCGCATTATACAACATTGTTTTATTGACAGCACTATACTGGTATTCCAAAGTATTGGCAACGCGTTGTGCTTCTGATTCAATTTTTTCAGGGAATACAATTTTATATTGTTCGGTCTTGATTTCCTTCCAATTAATACCCGGTGGTTCCTGTCCTTCACCAAGAAATTGAGCTTGCGCTGAACCGAAATACAATACCCACGTCAATAATACAATCAGATATGTAAAAAATATTCTATGCAATGTCCGCCTTTTTATGTTTCAGATGAATAACAATCGTTAATACAATCATTGCTACTGTTGCGATCAAAGATCCTTCAAATCCGAACTCACCACCGGTTAACAATTCATGTCCCGAAATATCCTGTACGATGATACTGTTTGTTATTTGCCCACTGACTTCAAAACCAAAAATGGGTCCCTGGAAAAAATTCCAGGTTAAATGCATACCAATGGGAAACCATAAATTACCTTTGTGTATAAAATAGATACCAAGTAATATACCGGCAAGGAATAAATTTATTACAGATACCAATGATATCAAAAGCACATAACCACGTATCAGTATCTCTTCATTCAATGCAACAATGATAAACATAAGCAAATAGAAAAAAATGCTAACCGGATCAAATTGTACTGATGTGACTTTCAACATACCGGATATCCATAATACCACAAATCCAATCAGTATTAAGAGAAAACCCCAACCCATACCGGCCAGCAAGTCATTTCGATACGGTTTAAATTTAAATCCCAAAGACAGCATTGATTTTCTATCGATAAATTTTCGGAACAGCCATACGGTTAGCAGTGTACCGCCCAAACCAAACAGACTGATTACAGTCATCCCAATTACACCAATCTTCTCTATAATCCCAGCCTGATCTCCCATGAGCGAC
>JARRPN010000083.1:0-8606 GCA_037382875.1 Calditrichaceae bacterium
CAAAACCGCCGATTTGCCAGCTTATATCCGTGCAGCTGAAGCGGATGAGGTAGATGAAGATGTCGATCTTGATAAAGGTCTCAGCTATCTGGTAGAGAATTATGAACGTAAACTGATCGCCAATGCACTTGAAAAGAATGGCTTTAATAAATTTCAGACAGCAAAACAGTTGCAGATGAACCGAAGTACGTTTTTATCCAAGCTTAAGAAATATGGCATTCAATAAATTAGGACTGATGTCCTTTAAATTTGTATAATATCGCATAATATATTTCCAAATAGCATTGTCTTACCTTGTTTTTTATATTGTTTAAATTATGTATATTCTTATCTCTTGCACTCATATTGAATAGGATGATATTATGTATAACTGGTCTTGGAAAATTCAGAATCAGGAATATCTGAAAAACACAATTACACGCTGTAAGCGTGAGGAAATTCTTTTACCGACTTTTAATGAGTTAAAGCATCCTGAAATAAATTACCTGGAAATGCCATCAGAAATAACCGGTGTAAAGGCCCGTATAATTGGTCTGGTAGGAAAATTTTTCCCGACGGGTGCACACAAAGTAGGTGCTACTTACGGTTGTCTGGCACCTTATATGGTTGCAGGTAAAATTAATCCGGAATATCATAAAGCCGTCTGGCCATCGACTGGGAATTACTGCCGGGGTGGTGTGTTTAATTCTAATCTGCTGGATGTGCCTTCCGTTGCGATTTTGCCGGAAGAAATGAGCCAGGAACGATTTGAATGGCTGCGTGAACGCACCGACGAAGTTTATGCCACACCGGGTTGTGAGAGCAACGTAAAAGAAATTTATGATAAATGTCATGAGCTGAGCGCGAAAAGCGATTCTTATATAATTTTAAATCAATTCTCAGAGTTTGGCAACGCTATCTGGCATTATGAAATTACTGGTTATACGATCGAAAAATTATTTTCTCAGTTAGCTTCAAAGAATTTACGTATGAGTGGCTATGTCAGTGCAACGGGGTCGGCCGGAACCATTGCGGCAGGTGATTATTTGCGTAGTATTGCACCGCATATTAAAGTACTGGGTGCAGAAGCGTTGCACTGTCCTACTTTATTAATGAATGGATTTGGCGGTCACCGGATTGAAGGTATCGGCGATAAACATGTTCCCTGGATTCACAACATACGAAATACGGATGTAATTGCAGCGATTGATGATGAAAAGAGTCTGCGGTTATTGCGATTATTTAATGAGCCATTAGGTCATAAATATCTGAATGATCTTGGTATTTCAAAAGATATCACTGAGAAACTGCCGTATCTGGGTATATCATCAACAGCAAATCTGATTGCCTCCATCAAATTAGCGAAGTATTTCGAGTTCAATGAAAATGATGTCATTTTTACGATATTTACGGACTCTGCGGATATGTATCTTTCACGTCTTGGAGAAATGAATAGGGACTGGGGAAAATATTCTGAGATGCAGGCTCAAATCGATCGTGAAATATGTTTAAAACATGAATCTGTGGATTATCTAAAAGAGTTAAGCTATACAGACAAAAAACAGATTCATAATCTAAAATATTTTACATGGATTGAGCAGCAGGGCAAAGAGGTAGAGGAACTAAATGCTCAATGGTATGATGAAGAATACTGGCATGAACGATTCAGCATTGTTCCGGAATGGGATCGATTGATTGAAGATTTTAACAGGGCTACCGGATTAGTGAAAAAGTATGTGTAGATTAAATTATGGTTGAGATTAAAAATGATCTTATTAATTCTGTTAATGTTGGGAATTTAATTGCTGATGAAATAAATGTTGGTGCCCATCTTACCTCTGTTCAAAGTAAATACTGTGGTATTGCTTCTACGATTTTCGATGACCATGGTCCAAAAGCTTCAACTGGTATGGCAGCATTAAATTCAGTAATAGTACCGCCCAATAAATACGAAACAGGCAATGCATTTCAGATGATAAAATCAAAATCGGCAAGAAAAAATCTAGGCATTATTGGTCATTTTCATTTTGTAAATCGGTTTAGTGATTCAGTAAAAAATTGTTGGGTATTTGAGAAATCACCCAGAGATGATGATATACCTGCTGATAAAATTGGTGAATTTCTGCCAAAATGTGATGTGGTGGTGATAACAGGTCAAACAATAATTAATAATACCCTGGCTGAAATACTCAGCTATTCACAAAAGGCCTTTAAAATCATGCTAGGACCTTCAGTGCCCCTCAGTCCAGTATTATTTGATCATGGGGTTGATGTTTTAGCAGGTGTGAAGATTTTAAAAAGCGATCTGGTGAATCGTTTTATCCGGCAGGGGGCAAATTTTCGCCAGCTGCAAGGTGTCGAACTTGTAATGATGGGGAAAAATAAAATATAAATGCTGCAAATGGTTATTACCGATCTGGATGGCACACTGGCTAATCCGGATCATAAAATAAGTCCATCCGATCTGGACACATTGGTAAAATTGGGTGGTAATAATATAACTCGTGTAATTGCAACCGGCCGATCATTATATTCAGTTAATAAAGTATTAGATAAAAACCTGCCTATCGATTATTTATTATTCTCCAGCGGTGCCGGGATTCTAGATTGGCAAAATAAAGAAATTATCAAATCTTTTTCTCTTAATAAATCAGAAATTAGAGTCATAAATACATATCTCATGGATATCAATACTGATTTTATGCTGCATTATCCTATTCCTGACAATCATAAATTCATTTATCATGAATCAGGAAAGGTTAATCCTGATTTTAAAAGACGCATAAAAATTTATCGATCATTTTCAAAACCCATTAAAAAAATGAAATCTATTTTAGCATCAGCCTGCCAATATGTGGTTATTGTATCAGACAATAATACTACTTATCAGCAGATTGCGAGTGAATTGAAACCATTTTCCGTGATTCGAACAACCTCCCCATTGGATAAAGAAACCTTATGGATTGAAATTTTTCCTTCAAATGTATCCAAAGGACAAAGTGCTGCATGGTTATGTGATAATATGGGTTTTGATAAAAATAATGTACTCAGTATAGGTAATGATTACAATGATATGGATCTTCTGGAATGGTCCGGCCATAGTTTTGTTGTAGAAAACGCACCTTCATTTCTAAAAGACAGATTCAATCTGACAAAATCCAATCATGAAAGTGCTTTTATGCATGCTGTTCATCAGGTTATTAATCTATAATTCCACCCATTTTGAGAACATAATAAATTTTAATCCACCAGAAGTATTTTTTATATTAATTTAATTGATGAATTAAAGATTTAAAAGAAAGTTAAAAACATAATGAGAGATCAAATCAGAGCACAATTGTTGAGTGAAATGGGCTTCTCGCAAAAGGCTATTCAAATTTTGGAACAGAATTTGAATATGGGAATTATGGATGATCCGACCGTTTCTGCACAACATGAGGGTAGCTGTGGAGATGTCCTGATGTTGTCGTTGAAAATCAACAATGATTATATAGTCGATGCCATGTATGAATACATTGGTTGTGCGGGTTTGCAGTCCTGTGCATCAGCCATGACAGAGATGATCAAACAAAAAAGTATTGATTCTTTATCAAATTTTGTAGCTGATGATATTGTTAACTATTTAGGCGGTATTCCGGAATCGAAATATGAATGTGCAGAAATTGCGCGGAATACATTGATTTTGGCAATTGATGATTATAAAAAAATAAATATGCCAAACTAACTGCATAAAAATTTAGAACAAATTTTAGAGTCTTTAAATCATTATTAATGCAGAATTTTCTGCATTAAACAAATTTTGATCAGAGTTAAAAAATTTCTTAAAATTTGGACTGAATTTTTAATACAAAATAAAAAATAAAAATTTATAATTGTATCATATTTGCCGAAAATTGGTACAAAGTGGTAACATCCCAAACATAAAAAGAATTAATGAATTCAACCATCATTGGCAAGGTTCTCGATAATTACAGAATTTTGCAAAATATAGGTCGGGGCGGCATGGGTTTTGTTTTCAAAGCCCTTAATATAAAGCTTAATAAAATTGTCGCTATCAAAATGATTGCCCCCGGTCTGGCTATGAATGACAGTTTTATGAGTCGATTCGAGTCAGAAGCCAAAACACTTGCCAAATTAGAAAATCCCAATATTGTCGGTATTCACGATTTACGTATTGACAGCGTATATGCCTATATTGTAATGGAATACGTGGAGGGAGTTACACTTGGGCGTCTAATTAAAGAACGGGGCGCCATACCCTGGCGTCAAGCCCTTAAATTGTTCAATCAAATGCTCAATGCTATTGAACATGCCCATAAAGAGGGGATTATTCACCGTGATATCAAACCAAATAATGTTCTGATTAATCGGCAAGGTGTCGTAAAGATTACTGATTTTGGACTTGCCAAAAATCAAGCTGAATTTGGAATTACACAATCGGTTACCACAGGTGGTACACTTTTTTACATGTCTCCTGAGCAGGTTAAAGGTTTAGCCTATACGGATGAACGAAGCGATATTTATGCACTTGGTTTTACGCTTTACGAGATGTTGACCGGGGCTACACCATTTTCAACTGATCATACTGATTTTGATATCAGGGAAGCGATTATTAAAACAAAATTTCCACCGCCCCATCAAATTAATCAAAAGATTCCTGCAAAACTTGGGCGAATTGTTGATCAAGCCCTATCAAAAAAACCGGAAGATCGGTTTCAGAATGTAACCGAATTCAAGACTGCTATTGAAGCCTTTATCAAGCATGAGGATGATATAAGAAAACGAGCACAGGAAGCAGAATCGTTGAAAAATGGCAAGACCGGTTCCAATGGCAATGGAAGTGTTTCGAGTTACCTGGACAAGGTTATCTCTGCTAAAGGTAGAAATGGGAAAGGGCACAAGAGCGAATCGGCAAAATTTTCGAGGAATATAATATATTATTCAGTTGCTGCATCCGTTCTCCTGCTGGTTATTTTAAAATTAACCGGATTTTTAGATGATCCTTCTCATAACATGACTTCCGAGGGATTGATTTCTGTTACATCTATTCCGAACCATGCCATGGTATTTGTGAATGGCGACTCGATAGGCCAAACACCCATCGATAAGTATCAGGTTGAGTCATCCAGTGCAAATATACTTATCATAAAAGATAATTATTTTTCTATAGATACCCTGCTCAATATTGAATCCAAAGAACCTATTCGGATCGAAGCACAATTACAGCCGGTTGCCAGATTATCATTTGAGATTAGTCCAGATGATGCCAGTTTGTATATAAATGATAATCCAATACCCAAAGAATCATGGTCTAAAGTCCTCATGCCCGTCGGGAATCATCAAATAGAACTGCAGCATGAAGGTTACGAAACGTATTATGGAGAAGTTAGAGCGGAGCAGGGTTTAAATAATCCGATAAAGATTAATTTAACTGAAGAAGGCGTATTTAAAGCTGAAAATGCACCTGTATTTAGAATCAATTCCATTCCATCCGGTGCCTCTGTATACTTAAATGATAAATATGTCGGTAAGACGCCCTATCAGTCATCCAGTCTTAAAGAAAGATTTTATGCTTTACGAATGAGTAAAGCCGGATATCGAGATATAACCGATCGTTTTAATGTAACAGCCGGTGAATCAGGGCAAATTAGTAAACGATTAGTTGCTTTAACGGGTTCAATTGCAGTCAAATCGGATCCACCAGGTGCAGAAATTTATTTAGCAGGCAAATCAATAAAACGATTTACACCTTATACTCTCACTGAAGTCAAATCAGGTAAAAAAACAATCACTCTAAAAAAAGATGGTTATGCTGAATATTCCACTGATGTTGATGTCAAAACAGGGAACACGCAAAATATTGATGTTGCATTAAAACAATTATTTGGAAATTTAACAGTGCTGGCAGTTCCATGGGGAAATATATATGTAGATGATCAATTAGTATTTAAGGAAGCTCAAATTAAAAAAGAAATGGAGTTAGGTGCAGGGAATCATCAGGTGCGAATTGAACATCCCACATTGGGTATATATGAAAAATTGATTAGAGTTGAGCCGGAAAAAATTACAGAAGTAACAGTAGACTTTAATAAGAAACATTCACTGAGAATTGTGGCTAAGGATCCGCAAGGGACTGATATATATGCGGATGTACTTGTTGACGGGAAAAGTACAGGTGAAACAACACCTACCAATATAAGACTGGCTACAGGTACGTATATGATTTCGGTATCAAGAAATGGTTATATTTTAGCGGATGGACCGAAGAAAGTAACCATTGATGGTTCAATAAGTAATCCATTGAAGTTTACACTGCAAAAAACAGCACAATAGAATGCTCAAGCATGATCTAAACCGAAAGGTGATAAAATAAATTGAAGACCAATTTTATGCCAACTATAACTGGTATAGCTGTGTTTTTCCTACTTCTTTTAATCTCTGTTGTAAATATCTATGCACAACAATCTGATTGCAGTAAAGTTCTGGAACAAGCACAAAATTTATATTATGAGAGTAAATTTGATGAATCCATGAATCTGGTTCAAAGTTGTATGGCCAGCGAATCAATGACAAAAGAAGAAAGCAGGCAGGCTTATAAAATAATGAGTCAGGTGGAATTGGCCCGCGGCCATCAGGAAAAAGCTAAAGAATATATTCACCGACTTTTGCAGGTTGATCCTGATTATCAACCGACCATTGAACAGGAAACGCCTACGTATGTTCAACTTGTCGAAACTGTACGGAATGAGATCGCTTCTGAACCCAAGAAAATTGTTGTTAAAAAGGAATCCAAGGGTATATCAAAGTGGTGGTATTACTCCGCCGGGGCTGTGGTAGCCGGAACAGCAATTATTTTATGGAATAATGGTGATGGTAAAAAGAAAGACAAACCATTAGATACGCCACCGCCATGGGAAAAGACTGATTGATGATTAGATTTAATTTAAATATTTTAGTTGCAATTTCACTTTGTGCTATCGCTTTTTTTGGAAATTCTAAAGTTTTTGGACAGAATTTCTGGACTGCAGAAAATTCTCCCTATTATGTTAATAGTGATACAATTGTATCTAATTTACGAATTGAAGCGGGGGTAAAAGTACTTTTTACCAATAATTTTTCATTCACAATTGATGGGGAATTCCAGGCGATTGGCGCTCAATATGATTCAATTTATTTTAAACCGGCACCAGGAAATTCAAACGGCTGGAAAGGTATCACATTTAATTCTTTATCGTCCGATTTAAAGCTTGATTTTTGCTCAATTTCTGGGGCATCTACCAGTGGTATTATAGTAAGTACAGGTTTTGTAACAATAACAAATTCTGTTTCCTTTAACAATTCATTGCGGGGATTGAATGTCACCGATGGCACCGTATCTGTCATTAACAGTAAATTTGAAAACAATGACTCTTATGGTATATACGTAGACGATAATGCTGATTTGACTTTATATGCTACCAGAGTTTCAGATAATGGGAGTTATGGTATTAGCTCGCCAAGTGGTAATTTAGAGGCCTATAATACAATTATTGATCATAATACTGGTTATGGAGTTTATACAAGTGATGGCGATATCACACTTCGCAATGTAGTAATTGCTGATAATAATACGGGTTTGGTCCCTCAAAATGGAACAATTAACATTTCCAATTCAATCATCTATTCAAATGGGGCACAATCTATTGTTCCCGGCGGTACTTCAATAACTGTCATGTATTCAGATATAGAAGGTGGATATGCTGGTACTGGCAATATTGGTGACAATACTGCAACTGATAACCCAGAATTTATTAATGAAAAGTATGAATTATCTGGAGATTCACCCTGTATAAACGCAGGAAATCCAGATGTAATATATAATGATCAATATTTTCCTCCATCATTGCAAGGAACAAGAAACGATATGGGAGCCTATGGTGGCCCTGATGCTTGTAAATGGTACTATCCTTTATATATCAATCCGTATACTTTAAATTATGGTAATGTAGATTTAAATGAATCTGTTATTGATTTTGTAGCCATTAATAATTACAGCGGAGAAATTCTTGATCTAGACAGCATATCAATTGCAGGTGCAGATAATGAAAAATTCAGTATCATAAATATCCCAGCTTCTTATCCTGTAGTACTAGGAGAAAATGAATCCAGGGAGTTTGAAATCGAATTTACACCAGGAATTGCCAATGCCAGTCCTTATGAAGCAATATTAAATTTTTATAGTGAAAATGGAACGAAAGCTGTGCCTCTTGAAGGAAAAGGCGTTCAGGCAGACATCTTCATTGATCCTGAGATTGAAGAGAATGGATACGATTTTGGGAATATAAATGTGGGCGATTCAACAGTCTTTGAACTTATTATTAAAAATTTTGGAACTGGGACTCTTCATGTCAATGATTTTACACCACCTGATGAATCAGTGAATATTGAAAATTTCGAGTCCTTTGAAATAGCTCCGAATCCTGCTCTTTCTGAAACATTGATCGTTAAGTTTAAGCCGATGAGAGCAGATACACTTGATGGCAATTTAATTATCCTATCTAATGATCCTCAATATGACAGTTTACTACCCATTGTATTAAACGGTATAGGTATGGCGCCGGAAATTTCTGCAAATCAGGTTGAAGTTG
>JARRPN010000084.1:0-10798 GCA_037382875.1 Calditrichaceae bacterium
ATATTCATTTTAGTTTTGGAAACAGCAGGCATTTATTCTAATCTTTCGAAACACATTTAATTATTGAATTCAATTAAATTTATGGCTTTATAACGGCTAAATCAGTGGTTGTGCGCCAAGAGCTTCTGTCCGACAACACGATTTTAGACCAACCACTCAAAATTGAAAATTAATGGAACGCGTTAACAATCCACTGCATTTTTGGGTTATGTCATTTTTTAGAGAAGACTTTCTATTTTACTAATAAAAGCAGTACTACTTTTGCCCATACCTCTCTGTTGTATAACACCATTTTTATCAATAATAAAAATAGACGGTGTACTTATGACGCCATAATCTGACCAGATATTTTTATCAATTATAGATTGAAATGGGAAATCAAATCTATTGTTATATTTAAGAACTTCACTGGAATCTGATGCAATTGATATAAAATTTATATTAGGATTATTCGAAAAGTTGTTTGATATTTTAATTAAACTTGGCATCAAGTCAGCCGTACCATGACAATCAACATAACTGAAAAACAAGATAGTAATTTTACCTTTTTCTTTTGAAAGGTCAAAAATACGATCCGAATTATATATTCTCCCTGAAAATATAGGTGCTGAATACCCTGCATCAACAGGCTGTTGACCAGTTTTAAGAAATGTTACTTCTTCACTGGGCAAATCAATCTGAACAGTGTAGAAATTACCGGCCAGAGTTAATCTTTCTGATTGAATATTAAAATATTTATCATATATCAGATCATGATCTGTATCAATGAACATAAATGAGTTAATAGGAGGATATCTAACGATAGCAAATCGAAGTGTGTCATCATTAAGAATAGCTTTACATTCCCAATAATTTTTAAGATGATAATCTACCTTGTCATTATCCTTATAAAGTTCAATTAATATATCTCGAGGATATACTTTTCCACCGATAAGTTCATCATATTGTGCAGGGATCGTTAACGTCTCTATAGAATCTTTATTTGGAAATGAATATGGAAGTTCTTTTGAAAAATCTTCATCATTATTTCTATCAAAATAGTAAATTTTATCGCCGACATTGTTTATACCCCTTAAGCCCACAATGAAGCTATCAGGTGCATGACTGATCTGAATAGAAATGTACTTAATACCAGATAAATCATTAGGAAGTCCCTGAATATCTTCAGCACATTTAGATGATATGGGTAAAGATGACCATATCCCATTGTTTAATAACGGTTGTGAATCTGTAATTGTATTCTTTTTTAAATGAAATTTTAGATTATCCAAAGATTTACTATTCATATTGCATTGTATTATTGAGATGGAAATAAATATTATAATATACTTTCGCATAAAATTTACCTCAATATTATTGACATAACATATAGTTTAGCTGCCTAATACTTTATATGTTTTTTCCTAATATTAGTAAACATTTTATACTATTAGAAAACTTGTTAGTAAAATATAGCTGTTACAATCACACTCAATATTTTATTATAAATCTATATAAATGCAGCAATTATAATCTAAATAAGGCAGGGTACTCTACGCATCTATTGAAAAAGCAGCACCCTGCCGCACTGTGACACGTGGGTGATATAAAATAATAAACAAAATCGGTGGTTACAAAATATTTATACCGTTTTTTAAAATAGTTAACAAGATCATAAAGGATTATATTTACATTCCTGCAGGTATACATACCCTTCCTGCACACTGTTCAGCCTTTCCTGCGGGATTTTGACCATCCCTGCACAAAATTGATCCCTTCCTGCGGGATTTTGACTATCCCTGCTTAAAATTGACCCTTTCCTGCGGGATTTTGACCATCCCTGCTCAAAATTGACCCTTCCTGCAAGTAAATTAATCATCATTTCAATAGAGAATACCTGTCTTAGTACCAAAAAACCCGTCTGATCTCCGGACAGGTTGTACGTCCAAAAACCTGCCCGGTTTATATAGACGGGGCAAGGATACTTTTAATTATATCACATTTTCTTCTGCGGGTGTTTTTGTTTTCTTTCTATTACGCCTGAAATAAGCGCTCACATAACCTTTATGTCTGCTTTCATTTCTCCAGAAAACAAACTGACCGCAATTTCTAATCTCATCTACCGCTTCTTTAAGGTGTGTATAAGCTTTGTCACGTATTATTCGGGTGGGACTTTTATCTTCTTTGCCAACCGTGGCTTTACTTAATAAATCTGCCATTTCATTGGCCATATCCGCTGCCTGATCCAATAGGGTGAGGTCCACGCTGATCGCTTCAAGAGGTGCGGTATTCGCTTTGCCCAAAACTGAAATATCATTAAGATCTTGTATCATATCCGCATGACTTCCGCCTTCATAAATTTCAGAAACTCTTCGTGCCAAAGCCGGATCATTTCGATAGGCAAACTGCATGATGTGTAAAAGCTCATCTCTTAACTCGTAAGCTTGAGGTGATTTTTCATTCCAGATTTTTTGTGCCTCCTGCTGGCTGAAACGTTCTTTGAACCAGATTGACTCAGCCTCACGTAAGGCTCCTGCCCTGACAGGTAAGTCATCCACATAGCTCCAGTCCAGTCCTGCTTTTGTTAACGCATCCTTATCTTCCTGGCACCATTGGTACAGGTTCTCTGCCTCTTGCAGATAAGCATCGACAGGCATGTTTAGTGATTTGCTTTCTGCGTCAGGGATTGCTTGAAAGGTTTCAATTTTACTGTCATAATCTACTCTGGACATATTCTTCTCCTTTGGAGTAAGAGTTAGAAATAACAACATCCTGTTACCATTTATCCTTTATAATTGTTCTATTTTTTCCGTTCAGCAATTTATAGATAATAATGAGAACTATCTGTTGCTAAATAGCCTGTTCAAACTTACCAGGTACAAGTAAGTTTTATCCAATATCCGTATTGGAAAGTTTTTAAAAATTTACTTGCCGCTTAATAAATCGTAACCGTTTGCGGCCCGCTGTTCGTAAAGAGGGGTTTAAAATATTACAACTCTAAAACATACTTTTATGAATAAAAGATTG
This sequence comes from Calditrichaceae bacterium, assembly GCA_037382875.1. GTDB lineage: Bacteria > Calditrichota > Calditrichia > Calditrichales > Calditrichaceae > JAFGKZ01. The sequence goes on from JARRPN010000084.1 coordinate 3,007, forward strand.
CAGGCAATATAATAAATGAATTTTTTATAATGCAAGGGAAAAATATTTTTTCAATAAAAAACCCGGACTTGTATTGCCCGGGTTTAGTAGAAATTGTATTGATATTTTATCCCAGTAAAAATTTACCTATTTGTTCCCGACAACTCGGGACCATCTTCCATTAAGTAAAAGAGAAGGGAATTCAAATTGAGCAATCATAAAAATCCCCTTTCTCTATTGTATTAGAGAAGGCCCGTCTGGCTGGTACCACCGGACAGGGGATAGGGGATGAGTAATAATTTTATTCCGTACTGAAAAGAACAAGCCCATCGTATACAATGATGGGCTTGTAGATTTTATTCTTATTTGGGACATTCAACATCACCTTCGGGACATCCATTACAGAAGGAATGAAAACGAGGTGCTGTCCAGCCATCATTTGTTTTATCAGAGATAAAATTATAGGTCACAAAGCGGCAAACGCCATCATTGTCTTTATCTTCAAAAAGGACTGCAGCGCTTATTTTACGATATTCTTTTTTAGAATCGGTGTAACGGCCAACTACCCAATCTCCTGTGATGGCCAGATCAACAATTTCCGAATAAGATATTTTTCCCGTGGCCAGAGCTTGTTTCAATTGTTCCCCTAATTGTTCTGCAGCATTCCCGGAATAAGTCTCCTGCGGAAATTTCAATCCAGCGGAAATTCGATCACCCTGCTGCACAATAAGTGAAAATTCTCCGATCGAAATCGGTTCACGAGACCGTAGCTGACCCTGAGTAGCCCACAATTCAAAACGTATAGCATGAGTGCCGGGAGACAGGCCTTTGGTTACCCGGCGCCAGGCATCAGCTTCACTACGAAAACTTTCATCATAGGGAACCGGATTAGGCGCAAACTGCCAGGATCTCCATGTTTCACCTGCCTCACCATTTAGATTACTACTTGAGAAAACACCAAATTTATCTGTTTTTTCCTCTCCATCTACAAATAACCTGAACTCATACCCAAAGTTAAAATTTTCCTGAGGTCCGCCGGAACTGCTGTAAACTGGTGTATTGCCCAGAGAATGCTTCAAATATATCCTGCCAAAGATAGGATCGGTTAGTCTGAAAGATGTTTTTGTACTGACTTTATCCTGATCAGCTCTGCTGCTTGCTGTGATTTTTGCTCTGCCTTTTCAGCAGCACCTGCCCTGGCTTCCAGATCAGCAACCGCTTTTTGGCCATTTTTCAGCCTTGTCTCGATCTGAACATAAGCTACATGGGCTGGATTAAACTGGCCCTTATAATTTGAGTTGAATTGTTCAAACTTTTCTGTTGCATACTTTAAATCATCATTAACGCCATAAACATAGCTGCCTGGATTGCCCGATTTGTTGGCAGTATCAAGACGGTTTTCCAGAGTACGAAGTGTTCCGGCAATGGATATAAGATCATCTCCCATCTTTTCAGGTAAATCTTCCACAGCAGCTGGATTACTCTCGAGCGAAGCGGTAGCATTTTTCTTAGCAAATCCTTCGTTCATTGCTTTTTCAGCATTATCGATACGCTGTTTGAGAGCAATAATGTCGGGATGATTGGGATCAAAACTGCCCTTATAATAATTAAAAATATTTTTATACTCAGCTTTAGCTGTATTAAGGGCTTCAGTTGATCGTTCCCCTTTTGCAGCTCTCTGATTTACCACCTTCAGTTGCACGTCTGCAGAATTAATCCGGCGACGGATATTTGCCGATAACTCGCCATATCCCTGTGATTTTGGTACTGTGTTATCTGTTTTAACTGTTGTTTCAGTTTGCGGTGTCTCTTTTGTTGTATCTGTTGCTTTGGTTTGCGTTTTTTCCCCTGTGGTTACCGGATCAGTCTTTTGCGCTGCCTGAGCGCTTCCTTCTGATAATTGTTTCTTGATCTTTTCGATCCGCTCTTTCAGTTTTACCAGGATGGGATGATCAGGATCGAAAGATCCTTTATAGTAGTTGAAGATATTATCATATTCTGTCTGAGCAGTTTTCAGTTTGGCAGGGGCAAGTTCAGATTTTCCGGTCCGGATCTGTTCCTCGGCTTTATCCAATTCCAGGTTGGCTGCGTTGACCCGGCGCATAATATTAGCACTGAGATCCTGAGAAAGCGCTTCTCCGAAATTGAAAACCATAATAGTAAATAATAATGCAAATAATACGATGTGTTTCATATGTCTCCTCCTTTGAGATATGAATTTATAGAACATGTTATTATTATGGATATTTAATATATTATTTTAGTGTATGTCTTTAGCTTCAAATTATGTTCTCTCGTTTTTATTTTTAATGAAACAGTTGACTTACTTTTGGGACATCTAAAAAGTAAAAGTTTATGGTCCGGATAAATATTTATATCGATAAACTCATAATCTTTTATAGCATATGAATAATACTCACTTTTCAATTCCTTATTTCTACAATCCACTTTTTTTAAGATGGCTTGCTCAATATCTTCAAGCGTTAATGACTGAATCGTCGGGATTGACATTATTTAATCCTAAATATTAGTTTTGGAAATTGGAATAAAAATCTTTGTGTAAAAATATACATTTAAATTTTGGAATGTAACTACGCGAAAGGGTGGTTTTAAATGCGGAAGAGGGAAGTAATACTACCCAAACGGGCAGGAAAGTAATCAGGTTAGGTTTTTCTTCATTGCTATGGAGATGGCTTCGCCTTTTGAATTTACTTCCAGTTTATGATAAATATTTCTGACATGAAATTTAACAGTGTTGATATCAATAAAAAGCTGTTCTGATATCTTTTTATAACTGTGACCATCGCACAGGCATTTGAGAACCTCTTTTTCACGATTGGTTAAGTCGGTAATTTGTGTCTCTTTTTTAAATGAATCCACTACCAGCCTGGCTATTTCCATACTCATGGGAGCGCCTCCATTCACAGCTTCTTTAATAGCATCTAATATCTTAGCTGGAGCGGTATTTTTTCTGAGATAACCGCAGGCGCCTGCACAGAGTGAATCAAATACATCATTATCATTCTCGCTAATGGTCAGCATAATAATTTCGGTTTTTGGCAATTTTTCTTTGATCTGTTTGGTACCTTCAATACCAGACATGCCGGGTAAATTGATATCCATCAGTATAACATCAGGCGCATCATCTTCAATCGATTCTATTGCACTTTCACAACTTCCGTAATGGCTGACGCAACTGAATCCTTCTGTCCCCCCAATTAAAATACTTAAACTTTCTCTGATTTCTTTATCATCTTCAATAATTGAAATCTTGATCATAAAAATTCTTTTCTCTAAAATTGATAATTCATTTTATACAAATATATTGTTTATAAATGTTAATACAACTACCCATTCGGGTGGATTAGTGTTAAAATGATTTGTGTTCCCTCTCCGGGACTTGATAAAATATCGATCCTGGCCTGTATAGCCTGCGCTCTGTTTCTCATATTAATTAAACCGTTACTTTCCCTTATTTCGGATGGATCGAATCCAATACCATCATCACTGAGTTCTAAAATTATCTTATTATCATCTTTTTTAATAATTAATTTTACATCCGAACATTTGGAATATTTTAATGAATTGTGCATGCCTTCTTTAAATATACGTAAAATATGCTGACGCCATTCCATCGAAAGATGAATTTGCTCTGCATCTTTAATCAGATTGACAAACCGGAAAGTAATATCAGTACCCTCAAATAATTCTTCTCCAAATGATTTTAATCGAATTACTAAATCGGCAAGAGTATCTTTCTTTGGATCAAGGTGCCAGATAAAATCCCTGGTTTCATTATACAGATTCCTTGCATTCTCGTTAATCTTATCCAGGTATTCCAGGGCATTGTCGATATTTTCTTCAAAATTATTTTTAATTATCTCACTAAAAAGAGATATTTTTGTAATCCGATTACCAAGTTCATCGTGAAAATCGGCTGCGACCTTACTTCTCATTTTTTCTTCAGCGGCTTGTTCAATGGCTTTTAGTTTTAAAAGCCGTCTTATTCTATAGATTATTATTAATGTAATTCCACTGGCAATCATCAGAACAAGTAAAACTTTAAACCATAATGTCTTCCAAAAAGGTGGTGTAATGATTATACGAATAGAAGTGCCTGTTTCATTCCAAACGCCATCTCCGTTAGTCCCTTTCACTCTGAAAAGATATTTACCGCCATCCAGCCTGGTATATCCGGCGAATCTCCGCGTACCTGAATGAATCCATTCTTTGTCCAGTCCCATGAGCATATAAGCATACCGATTCCTGGCAGGGGTGGAAAAATCCAAAGCAGCAAACTCAAAGGAAAAATAATTTTGCTTATAGGATAGCATAATTTCTTTGGTTGCTGTAATGGCTTGAGGCAATTTCATCGGTCTATCAAAGATATTGAATCCGGTTAATACTATAGGAGGTATATATGGATTATCACTCAAACTATCCGGATAAATCTCATTTGCACCATTTACACCGCCAAATATAAAACTGCCTTCCCTTGTTTTTGTATATGCTCCTGAATTAAACTCATTGCTCTGGAGTCCATCCTGAATATCATAATTTTTAAAGGTTTCTGTTTGCGGATTAAATCGTGATAAACCGTTATTCGTACTTAGCCATAGAAATCCCTGTGAATCTTCCAGAATGCCATATACAACATCATTAGGCAGTCCATTTTTTATAAAATATCTGGTAAACTCCGGATTGGGGTAATCGTCTTTTTTTAATCGTGTCAGACCGAGCATGGTCCCGAACCATAAATCTTTATTTTTTGACTGGTAGACAGATAAAACATAACTATTGCTGATAGATTTTGGATCAGAAGGATTATGATAAATTCTGGTAAAGTTGGGCTGAGATAACAAGGACGTGGTCAATCGGGTTGATTTTTCAGGAAATGTCAGCATGTTTAAACCGTTGGATGTGGCTACCCAATAAACTCCATCTGCATCCTGAAAGATGGATATTACATTGTCATCACTGAGGCTATTTGAGTCGTCCGGTAGATTTTTAAAATGTGTGAATGTATTGGTTTCTTTATTGAAATGATCAAGACCTCCTCCCCAGGTGCAAAACCACATATTCCCAAATTTATCTTCGTATATGAAACGAACATTATTGTTACCAAGAGAATTTAAGTTTCCCGAATCGTATCTGAAGTTATGGTACTCGTTTTTAATTGGATCATAGAGGTCTATTCCTGTATATCGGCTACCTATCCAAAGAACACCTGCCTTATCCCAGTAGATTGTCCGTATATGATTATCACTTAGACTATTGGACTTGTCATCATGTTTGTAGGATGTGTACTTTCCGGTTTTTCGATTTATACGATTTAAACCATCAGCGTTGGTTGCGAACCAAAGATCGCCATCCGGACCCTGAGATATTCCCCATACTATAGGATCACCCAGACTATTGGGATTATCCGGATCGTGCTTATAATGGCGAAATCGATTCACCCCGGGATCATAAATGTTTATTCCGCCTCCGAATGTACCTAACCAAAGTAAACCGCTGTTATCTTCACAGATAACACGCATACTATTGTTGCTAAGGCTATAAGGATCATTTTGGACATGAAGATAAGAATGGAATTTTTGTTCATCCCGGTTAAACAAATTTAAACCGCCTCTTGTAGTTGCAATCCACAATCGATCTTGCCGGTCCTCATATACTTTACGTACACTGTTGCTGCTTATACTGGCAGGATTTTCCGGATTGTGAAGATAATTAACAAACTGTTTGGTATGAACATTAAAACTGCTCAATCCTTTAGCGGTGGATATCCAGAATATGTCGTTGTGATCTTTAAAAATATGGCGGACATTATTACTGCAAATTGAATTGGTATTATTATTCTTTGTCCTAATATGTGTGTACTTACCAGTGTGTAATTCATAAATACTTACCCCTTTGCTGGTGGCGATCCACAAGGTGTTATCAGAAGAAGGATATACAAATCTTATATTATTGCTGCCCAGGCTGTTTAAATCATTAGGATCATTTACGATTCTTTTGAATTGTTCTTTATCCGGATCAAAACGATTTAAGCCACCATTTAAGGTTCCCACCCATAGCACACCATCAATATCCTCTGTAATTGCGCGGATTTTATTACTGCTGATACTCAGAGGATCAAGAGGATCGTGAACATATCTTCTGAATACCTCTGTTTTTGGGTCATAGCAGTTTAAACCGCCGCTATAGGTGCCAACCCAAATATTGCCTTTGTGATCTTCATACAGACACCAGATATCATTGTTAGAAATTGAAGTACTATCATCCGGATCATGTTTAAAGATGGTGAACTCATATCCGTCGTAGCGATTTAAGCCATCCTCTGTTCCAAACCACATAAATCCCAGTTGATCCTGAATAATTGTTTCCACGGTAGACTGAGAAAGGCCCTGTTCAATTGATAATCGTTTAAATTTTATGCCATTTTGTGAAAAGGAAAAATTACATAGAAAAAGAATTGATATAATAATTATGATACAGACTTGGTGAACAGTAGATAAAATTTTAGATAATTTCATTGATAGATCTTAAAACTGAAAATTAGTAATTATAAGGTAACTTATAAATAAAGATGCAGATATTTTTTGTTAATATCAAGAGAGGATAAAAAAGGGATATAAACAGAAGTTCATATCCCTTAAGAATATATTTATTTTAGAAGCAGTAATTTTCTGCTTTGTACAAATCCATTGTCCGTCGTTAGGCGATAAAAGTAAACACCACTTACAAACCCACTGGCATCCCATTCCACACTGTAATTACCCGCCGGTTGTTTTTTATTAACCAGTGTGGCTACCTTTTGCCCAAGTGTGTTATAAATGGATAAATCCACATGTTGTAAGGGCACAAGATTTTGTGCCCCCACCGTGTAACGAATAACGGTTTTAGGATTAAATGGATTGGGATAGTTTTGAAATAAGGCATATTTCAGGGGAATATTATTTAGTGCCTCAAGATCCGTAACAACAAGCGATACTGTTGTATCAGAAGATCCGAAGGGACCGGTGACTTCCAAAGTTACTGAATAGTTACCAGGCTCATAAGCATGCACTGGATTGCGCTCGGTACTTGAAGTACCGTCACCAAAATCCCATACCCAGTCGGTAATCAGTAAAGCGCTGCTTTTATCGATGAACTGGTGGTTCAGGGAATCATAGTCGAAATCCGCATGAATACCGGTCGGCATTATAGCTACTCCAAGTTCATAATCATCATTATCGAAACTGCCTCCTGCATATAAGAGTGCATAGGTATTTTCGTCTGTTTCAAAAATGTCATCTGGTTCAGCTATATCCTCATCCCAGTTGCCGGGGTCACCATTTGCCAGGACAGGATTATTTTTGTCTTTTGTCCAGTGTATACCATCGTTGGAATAGGCAAAACCGGTGGTCCAGGGCGGCGTGTTATTCTTATAACGTGCGGCCATATACCACATCAGGTATATGTTGTTCCATAAACGAACCGTAGGTACGGTTACAAGCCCCCCGTCAAATGTTCCGTTCCCCGGTTGCAGTACAGGATTCCCAGGGTATTTTGTCCAGTTTATTCCGTCCGTAGAAACGGCATAGCCGATCCCGCTGATGCCTTGCCCTTCATCTGCATACCACATCTTCAGTGAATCACCGTCACGGATCACATACATCGATGAAATACTGTAATCTTCCCATGTGCCAGGAACAAATTCGATAACCGGATCGGGATATTTTTCCCAGGTGATACCATCCTGCGAAGTGGCATAACCTATTTTCCAGTTAACATGTTCATCGGGGCTGCCAAGATACCACATTTTGTAAAC
>JARRPN010000085.1:0-14017 GCA_037382875.1 Calditrichaceae bacterium
CTTTTTTTGCGCTTCGTTCAGCACCTTTCAGCCATAACAGTTCTTCCCGATTATCCAAAGCCACCGTGTCCGTACCCACTTCACAGGCCAGTATTGATATTGGTCTACCTTTGTATTTGCTTATATCCTCTTCCGGTACAACAATTACCGCTGCTGCTCCATCCGCAATTGGACTTGAATCCAACAGATTAATCGGATCAGCGATTATTTTTGCTTTTGCATATTCCTCATGCGTAATAGGATGACGAAACATAGCATCGGGATTATGTTTTGCATTATTATGGGCATTCACCGGGAAAATAGCAAAATCGCTTTTATCATAATTATATTCATAGAGATATCGACGCATCAACAAAGCGTTTATACCAACAAAACTTAAACCCATAGTGATTTCATAATCCGCATCGGCAGCCGTAGCCAGCGAAGCGGTACTATATTTGCCGGAAAATTCGGTTAATTTTTCGACACCAACCACTCCAACTGTATCCGTTAAACCCGACGCGACTGCTTTAACTGCCATCCGCAAAGCAGCTGCTCCCGATCCGCAGGCTGCTTCAATCTTCATACCTTCAACACCTTCAAGTCCTGCGTAATCAGCAACCAGAGCCCCTAGATGTTCCTGTTCACTGAGAGCACCACTCAACATATTGCCTACACTAATCGCATCCAGTGTTTCGACACCTGCATCTTCCATAGCATCTCTCAGTGCTGTGACGGCTAAATCACGCAGGTTACTCCCCCAATGTTCACGGACCGGTGTTTGTCCCAGCCCAACAATTGCGACTTTTCTCATATTCTATTCCATTTTAATTTTATTACGCCAACGGGCATAGAGTCCATAATTAACTGATATACTACGTTCAATATAATCTTCTGTAACAGGAGCCTTATTTACAGCATCCTTTATTTTGTCTGTGACCAGCAAACTGAAAGCATCACTGCCTGCACCTGAACCAAAACTTGCCAGTAAAACACGATCTCCAGGTTTTGCATGATCCAGAATATCCGTTAGACCAATCACAGAGGAACCGGCATAGGTATTACCAATTCTTCCGGCAAGAAGGCCATACTGAATTTGTTCTTTAGTAAATCCAAGCATTTTTGCCACTTTACGAGGGAATTTGACATTTGGCTGATGAAATACAGCATACTTAAAATCCGCAGTTTTAAGATTCAAGCCATTCAATAACGCATTAACCGATTCTGTGATATGCTTAAAATAGGCAGGATCACCCGTAAATCGATTGCCATGTTCAGGAATCCCTATAGCCAGGGCATAATCGGCCATTGAGCTGCCCACGAAACCTGTTGCAGCCTGCATTGCTTCTGTACCGGCTTTACAGGCAAATTCCATATCGGCGGAAATAATATTTGGAATAATGTTTAATACTTCACCAACGACTGTTCCGCTTGGCTTCACAGCATATGGATGCGATTCAGACCCGACCCATATAGCACGAATATCTTCAGGATTTATGCCAGCCCTTTTAAATGCATTTTTACTGGCTTCAATTGACATGGTGATCACATCTTCATCCATGCCGGGCACACTTTTCTGTTTTACAGGGAGAAAATCCAAATCATGACCACTACGCCATTGTTTAGATATCTCGGCAGCAGGAAGACGGTAGACCGGTACATACGAACCATAACCGACTATTCCAACATTTCGTGCAGGTTTCATAACTTCATTCATTGAATCACCTTAATTAAAATTATTTGCATAACATAACGTTCATAACGCGCAATATTATTCCATTATCATCTTTTATACTTTTCGTCCAATTGGGAAAAGTCACGATATATATCCCATTCTTTCTCAGAAAAATCCTTATCTTTCGTATTGAATAAAATCCAGGCTAAAAATTGTGCTACAATCTCAATTGGAATTAATTTACCATCCTCTTTATATTGATGAAATAACGATAAATCAGGGAATACATCTGGATCACTCTGCCGCAGTTTTGTTTGCATTGGTGTATCAACCACCCCGGGACGCACACTACCAACATAAATGTTTCGTCTATTCAATTCAGTGTTCATTACCTGGTAAAGCATAAACAGAGCGGCTTTGGATGTGCAATAAGCAGCCCATCCAGCAACTGCCCTATGTGCTGCACCTGATGATATGTGTAGAATCCTTGCCTTATCCATTTTAGAAAGCAGAGCCTTTGATAAGAACAGCGGTCCTTCAACATTAATGGCCATATGATTTTTCCATTCATCCAGCTTTAGATTATCTATTGACTCAACCGGTGTCAGTATAGCCGCATTATGCACTAAAAATTTAATATTCATATTAGAGGAAATACTTTCACATATTTTTTCTCTACCTGCAGCTGTTCCCACATCAGCTGCAAAATATGTTATCTTATCAGAATTTACATTAGCTGTTTCCTGTAATGGCTTTATCCTTCTGCCTAATACTAACACATCCATCTCATGTTTTTGGGCCAATTCAATAGCCAGAGCTTTACCAATTCCTGTTCCACCGCCTGTTATAACTGCAATATCCTTCATGGTTACCATTCTTTTAATTTAACAATATTTTCATCCAGGGCAATTTATTTAGTATTCTCAATGCACTATTCTTTTCAACCTGATCCTGCAAATGCTTTATTGTAACATAATCGAGACGCTGATTAACAAAATATTTGCAAATTCTATCTATATTTTTCTTTTCCAATTTGTCGTTTTTAATATTAAACGATTTAATGATTCCATCTTTTACATTCATATCCAATTTGATAATGCCAATATTGGACATAATTTCCTTGATTATCCGGCATTCTGGAGATAATCCATAATTCCATTGCCATGTCCTGTATTTATTTTCTGTGATTTTTTCTATTTCATTCCAACTGCGCATTTCCTGAAATCTTTTTACCATTTATTAAAATATTATTACGCTCATTTAATGAGGGTTCAAGCCTCAAATCACTTAATACCTCAAGTATTGGTTTTAAAAAATTCAGGTATTTATTAAAATTCTTTAGTGTTTGATTGGTTACTACGCTAAAGTTTAAATTACCTGAATCGTGATATACTGTTCCACCACCTGAAATTCTGCGTATAATCGGAATCTCTGATTCACCAGCCTTAATCTGGTTTACTTCTTCTAAAACATTCTGATGTTTTCCAATAATAATACTAGGATCGTTAACATACAGCAGCAAATAATCATTATTTCTATCCAGATGCCTAACTGCATACTCTTCCAGGGCCAGATTAAGCCAGGGATCGATATTACTATTATTATCAATGTAGTACACTATTTATATATCCGGCATAAGAAAACAATAATATTATTGTGAGATTCTTATAAACCTATCGTTTTCTCAATTTGAAATACAGGATGAATATCAACCGGAATATAACTTAACTTATTAACAAGCCCCTTCATCGTTTCTGTTTCCACAGCATAGGTATCGATAAGAGCTTTGGCACCTTCATAATCGCCATTGGCCTGAATAACTAATAATTTATTGGCAAGATCTGTTACCACAGAATATATTTTATCCTGATTGACGCTTAATTTTTGGTTAGATGCATCATAGTTATAGGCTCCATTTTCAAGCAGATAATTAAAAATGATGGCATTACCGGCTCCATGGGCTTCGCTTATACCGAATCGGATGGATCGAAATACACCTGCCAGAAATGTGGGCCACAGTGTTTTCTCAAATTCGTCAGGATAAACACCCTTTTTTATCATAAAAACGTTATTATACATCCCCAGAACATCCGCCTTGCATTCTTCAATCTTGGAATAGGTTTCTTTTAATTCCTTTTTTACCTCTGTTTCACGGCCATCAATAGTAATTTTACCAGGTCCAACGCCGTGAGACATTTCATGCATAAGCGTATGATTAAAAAAGGCATCAAAGGTAACATTGGCAAAATCAGATTTATTTAATACAATTTTAGCGATAGGCATCAGCTGCTTTTCAAATTTAGCCTCATGCATGTTTTTCAGCATAACTTTTTTGGAACCCTTAGCTTCCCTTACCCTTTCATCATTGGGCAGATTGAAAGCCAGCGTTTGGACACCGGCTTTTGTATCACCTGCTGAAAATACTTCCTGGACCACAACCATTGGTGATTCAGAACCACGATCAAAATTTTTGTCCTTTTCCGGATTTGGCAGATTATGTTCAATATCATCCAGATACTGAGCAAATACATCCAGTTTCTTTGAATCATCCGGATCTTTAATGGTTAGAAAACATTCAAAGGCTGCCTTATAGTTAAACAGTTCATCCTCATACACTTCATATGGACCAATAACTACCTCAATGGTATTATCCTTTAGATCCATCCAGGCCATATCGCTCTTATAATAATCATTACTTAAAAATGCTGCTGCCCGTGTAGTCAAATAATGTTTTAGTGATTGGTTATCTGCATAATCCGCAGCTTCATTCAATAAACTGGCTGCCCGACCTAGCGGTTCAGCATAATATTCTGAATATGGTATCCCAATCAGTTTATTACCATCACGGCGAATCACTGTAAACTCAGAAGTAAATGCTTGTTCATCTTCCGGATGTTCTTTTATCCAGCTCAAAAATTCTTCTTTTGTCATATCTTCCGGATAAAAATTTGCACCTTCCGGTTTTTCCTCGTGGCCATAAAACGGTTTATCATTATTCAGTCGGTCGAAAGGTCCAAACATGATATTAAAATATTCCAATAACAATTTAGATTCTTCATCTGTTTTTTGTTCCAGTTCCTTTTTAATGACCTTATTTTTTGAATAAACCTGGTCCAGAAAGATCTCATCCATTATTTTTGCTGCCTGATACAATTTTTCTACAACCACCTTCTGTCTTTCATCCAGAATACTATCATCATATTTTATTTTAGTAGTTGCAAACTGATCTATCTTTGCTTGTAATGATTGTTTCATTGGTTCACCTTCTTTTTTAGCAGTACAGCTTATAAAGAATACAGTTATTGCGGATAATAAAATCATATATTTCATTTTTCAGTCCTTTCATATTAATTACGTATTTCAACTGAACAATAATTTAAGATAAAATAAGGGATTTGCCAGCTTTGTTTTAGGAATCTGGTTGGCCATCATTCCACTAATTAGTTCTTTAACTTTCTGATTTCTGGATGCTTTATTAATTACGAAATTCAACAGAAAACGAATTCTGCCAATCTTTTGTAATTTGGAGCTGACTTTGAGTTCATCACCGATTTCAGCCCATAATCTTTTATCATATTCAGCAAGAAATGCTTCACTAAAATTGTTCGATTTAATTGCTTCTTTCGCAGTATCCATAGCAACTCTTGCAGAATACAACGCATTTCCAATTCCCTCACCTGTAAATGGATCAATCAATCCAGCTGCATCGCCCAAAAGCATAAAACCATTGCCATAACTTTTTCGGTGTATACTACCCACGGGTAAATTCCATCCACGTGGTTCTTCCAAAGGTGTCGCATCTGTAAAACGATCCTGAAAATAAGGATTATTGATAGCTTTTTTCAAAGCCTTTTTTAAATCAATTTTACGTTTCTTTAATGATTTATGATGCATTCCAATGCCAACATTGGCTTTATCGTCATCCAGAGGAAATATCCATAGATACCCCGGCTGAACATCATCTAAATAATGCAATTCAATCTGCTTGGTTAATCCTTTCACTCCTTTATAATATTGCCGAAGGGCAACTACCCAGTGCTCCGGATCGTGATTATACATTCCTGTTTTTCGTGCGACAACGGATTTAAAACCATCCGCTCCAATGATTATCTTACCTTTAAATTGATACTCCTTATTCTGGAAATCTTTTCCTTTCACTCCACATACCCGGTCATTTTCAATGATCAAATCATTAACGGTAAAATTTTCAATAATTTCCTGGCCTGTTTCTTTGACTTTGCTAAATAGGAAACTATCAAACACTTCCCTTCGCATAACCAGCCCGCTTGGTAATTCCCTGCCTTCTTCCTGAAAAAATTTAATATTGACATCCAGGTGATCCGGACTGCTGAATGTCACTGAATCAACTATTGCTGAGGGCAATTTACAGGCTTCCTTTAGTAAATTAAGATCTTTTAGAATTGTCATGGATTTACCAGAGATAGCATCGCCACAGATTTTATCTCTGGGAAATTTATCTTTTTCTAGGATAAGAAATTTTAAACCATGTCTATGTGCATAGAGAGCAGCGCCAGAACCGGCCGGTCCACCTCCCACGATAATTACATCATATATCAAATCTTCGGACATTAAATCCTCTCATATTTTAAATAGCTAGGTTAAGAAAATAGATAATATACATCAAGCATCACCTTCAGATTATTCTATGCAAAATACTTAACTCAGCGATACAATTAGGAAGCAAATTTCAACCAAATTACCTGGTAGGGTTCTAATTTGAGTACTATTTTATCCTGTTCAAATTTATATGCCTTTCCTGCAATCAAATCAAATGTATCAACACATTTGCAGGATAATAATTCCTTCTTTATATCGATTACAACTGTTTCATTTAAAATATTAACAACGGCAAGTACCGCAGACTTTTGATCGACAGCAATACGCATAACAGAAAATACGTTCTCTGAAATATCAAATACCTGTTGTTCTGCATTAGGATGAAAAGCCCCTTCATGAATGCGTATCTTAATTAAATCCAGCATCATTTTAGTAACCATGGATGTAGTCGTATCCGGGGTATCCAACGATCTGATTAACTCATCTTTCTTAATATTTTTTCTATTAATACTTCTGGTTTCTTTCTCTTCAATTACTAATTCCGCATCGTTTTTTGAACCCAGCAATCCATGAAAATATATGCCTGGTACACCCATTAATACCAATGCAATAGATCGTGAAGCAATATATCGCTTAATCTGCAATTCCTGTGGCTCATCCGCATCTTCGTTGTTAATAGCACTGTACCAGGTAATATTAAGTTCATATGGACTTTTTGTACCATCACCGTTATCCTTATATGAAATATATCCGCCATGTTCCAGTACTTTTAGTGCCATTTCTTCAATTTCTTTATCAGGTAAAATTCCTTTTACAGCCATAACACCGATTCCATCATGTGAATCAAGGAAATTAAAATAGGTTGCCTGATTGGATATAGGTGTTAATGTTTCAGCCCATTTTGTTAAAACGGATGTATTACCCGTTTGAAATGCGTGCAGGACAAGAGGTGGTAGAGCAAAATTATAGACCATTTGGGCCTCATCCAAACCATTACCAAAATATTTAATATTATCCCGATGCGGTACATTAGTTTCAGTAATCATGGCAACATGTGGTGCAACGACATTTAAAACATCACGAAATAATTTAATGGTTATATGATTTTGCTCCAGGTGTGCACATGAGGTACCCAATTGTTCCCAAAGATAAGTCACTGCATCCAATCGTATAATATCTGCACCTCGTCGAATGTAAAATAAGAGAATTTCTACCATCTTAATAAGAACTTTTGGATTATGATAATTCAGATCAATTTGATCCGAACTGAAGGTCGTCCAAACCATACGCCGACCATGCAATGTATCAAACGAATTCAGGACATCAGTAGTCCGGGGGCGGACGATTAACTTAAGATGATCTGCTGAAATTGATTCTTTTGTAGAAAATGTAGTAAAAAAATTTAGAAAATCAGGATTTTGATTCAGAAATTCCTGAAACCATCGACTTTTAGATGATACATGATTTAAAACACCATCAAACATAAGTTTGAATTCCGCCTTCAATTCCAAGATATCGTCCCAGGTGCCCAAGTTGGGATCGACTTCCTCAAAATCGAGTATGGCAAATCCACGATCTGATGAATATGGGAAAAATGGTAAAATATGAATCGTATTAAATGCATTATGGAAATATTCATGGCATATTTCTTTTATTGTGCGCAAGGGTTTATCACCATGATTTCTAATGATATCTCCATATGTTATAAGAATGATATCCTTTTCTGTAAATCGGTCATGATATTGAAATTCCTTTTCCCATTCATGCATATACGGTGCTTTATGAGCATAATGGACTTTCATCACTCGTTCAATTTCTGGGAACCATTTGGCTGCCAGTTCTTTATCATAGAGCTGCTCAAGTTTATTTAAAATGTTATGCTTTGCTTCAGCTGGAATTTTTAAAATAGGTTTAGTATAATCTGGTTTTAAGTGATAAAATTTCGATGGATCAAATGATTTAAACATGAAGCTATTCCTTGAAACTCCTGACGGCATCGATCACAGTTGGATAGGTCTTCATAACCTGATCAAGATGGGTTAGTTCTAACAGATTATTGATATATTCTTGTGAGTGAGCTAGCCGAACGTCGCCATTATGAGCCCTGGTTACTGCAATCTTTGACACCAATGCACCTAGTCCTGACGAATCCATGAACGTTGTATCAGATAAATTCATAACCAGTTTGTATCTTCCTTTCTCAACAATTTCGCGTATATAGGTTTTAAGCTGATCTGCAACTTCACCACTTACACGGTCAGGTAAATTAATGACAACAATTTCATCATCTTCGACTTCTGTTGTTTGAAAAGTCATATGGTTTCTCCGATATAATATTACCGGTTATCCTTTATCAATTATCTTTAATCATATCCGCTTAAATAGTGACAATGTTAAGTCGTCTTCAAGTGCCTTACCGCCTCTATGTTCCTTGACACTTTTGATCAACATATCCCTTACCTCCTTCATTGGAAGTGTTTTCCCCTTCTTCAAAATGTCAATTAACCGTTCCTCTCCAAATTCTACCTGTTTATCATCCATAGCCTCAATAATACCATCGGTGAATAATGCTAATATGGATGATTCGGGTAAATGAATGCTATCAAACTCGTAATCCCAGGGTAAGCATCCGATAAATATTCCTCCTTTTTCAAGGCGTTGTAAATTATTTTCATCAAGAATTAGAATAGGGGGATTGTGTCCTGCATTGATATAGGTCAGAGTAGATTTTTCAGCATTATACAAGCCGAAGAAAAATGTAATGAATCGATCTTCGGTTGTATTTTTAATAATCCTGTCATTCAATTTAGTGATGATAGATTTAAGATCCGTGCTGTATTCCAAATATGCTTTAAGAATAGCCTGCATTGTAGATACCAACATTGCACCGGGAATACCCTTGCCGGAAACGTCTGCAACGACAAATACATATTCGTTTTCGTTGATTCTAATAATATCGTAAAAATCACCGCTCACTTCTTTACAGGGGACATAAATAGCTGAAATATCAAGTCCGTTTATTTGCGGTAATGATTGAGGAATGATTAGTTGCTGAATTTCTGATGCCACTTGTACTTCTTTATCCAACCGTTCTTTTTCTATGGTTGCTTGTAACAGTTGAGCGTTTTCAATGGCCAAAGCTGCCTGCGAGGCAAAAGTAGTCAGTAAATTTTTATCGCTTTCAGTAAAAGGTTGTCCATCCATCAAAGGAACACATAACATGCTTTTTGTATGAAAACCGCTTCTTTTATCGAAGGATGGATCAAATCGGGGATCCTTATATGCATCCGGAATTAGTACTGATTCATTGTTTTGCGCCACCCAGCCGGATAGTCCTTTGCCGATTTTTAATCGGAAGGGTTTCACACCTTCAGATTTCGGACCAAGAACAGTTTTAAACTCCAGTTCATCTGTGCCTTCTACAACCATCATTGAGGATGCAGCTTCCGCATTCATCAAATCCATGCATTTTTTTAGTACATAAGTAAGTAAGGCATCGATATTTTTAGATGATTCAAACATTCGGCTGATTTCATGCAAGGCACCCATTTCTGATATCATCTGTTTTGTTTGTTGATTCGATCTTATTAAAGATTTTTCTAGGAAGTCATTCTGTAAAACCTGCTCAAAATTTTTGCCCAGCAATCTAAATGAATTAATTAGTAATTCATCTTTTACGATTGAATCGCTACAAAGGCCTAAAATGGTAATTTTCTTATCTGATGTATTAAGCGGATATATTATATCGATATTATAATGGTTAAAAATTTTAACAGCTTCTTTGTCAGTTATTTCTTCAATATTCATAACTGACTTCTCATCATTAAGCTTCCAATTGGTCTTAAATGATTTTAAGTTTTTAGTAGTCTGAGCTAAATATTCAACGCCATCAATCTCATCACTTTGGACCTTATGAAGCAATATTACTTTAGAATTTTTGTAAAGATTTTTAAAAACGGATACAATATCCAGGAGGATTTTTGATGAATAAATAGAATCTATAGTCATCCGGAAATAAAACCTATATGAGATACCTAATTAAGGATTAAATTTACACAGGATGATAATAAATTGCAATTTTGCAAAATACAATTGCAAATGATGAATCTTGATTATTAAACTTTATTTAGATCCGCATCTAAGATATGAATCAGCTTTGATCATCATCGTAAAATAAGCGAACATTTGATAATTCAGATCTTCTATTCATTTCCTGAATAAATTCCATTCGTTTCCTATCATCTTTCAATTTGATATGGAAAGATATTTCATAAAGATCTTCATCACCAATTGCTTGAGTATTTATTAATTTACTGGAACGACAATATTTATCTACAATATCAAGATATGGATTTTCTCCATTTTTCAATTTTCCAGTAAATTGAAGTAGAATTTCTCGTTTATGAGGTTTGGCATAATTACTTTTATGCAATAAATAAATGATGCCTCCTATCAATATGGTACCAAATAAGGCTAATGCCTTTAATCCAACGCCGGCAGCCATACCAGCGGCCAAAGCAAAAAATATCATTACGATATCTTGAGTATCTTTAACCGCGGTTCTAAATCGTATAATTGACATGGCACCAACTAAACCAAAAGCACGAGCTAAATTGTTACCTATTACCATTATGACAAGCGCCGTAACCATTGATAAGATTACAATCGAGTGTACGTAAGAGGTTGAATAATGCGGCCCTCGATAAGTCCATCTATATATTAATGATATGATGAATCCACAAAGCAGAGCCATAATTAAATTTGCAACAAATTGATCTATCGCAACAGCAGTAAAAATATTTCTTTCAAATCCCTGTAACATTATTTCCTATCCGTTTTCCGTTAAATACTTTTTATGATGATTAAATCTAACTTTTCCCTGTAACGTTCTCTCAAGATGCTGTTCAAAAGGACTATGTGAATCAATTGATATAGTATATTTAGAAAGTGCTTCCTGCTGCAGCTTTAAGCTGCCTAGTATATTTTGTAACCAAAGTGGAATATCTCCATATACTTTTACTTCAAAAATGGCCTTTGATGGCAAGCCATAACGAATATTTTCTTCTTCATACAATCTTTCTGAATCAACGATCAACGAACTTCTTAAATTTTTATCTATAGTTAAACGTACTTTCCGATCAAACCTATAAAAGAAAGCTTCACGTTCATAAATTATTTTCACAGTAGGTACCAGGTTCGAAGTATATAAATGATATAAAAAATTCTTGGCATCTTGGAATCCACTATCAACAGTATCAAGAATATTTCTATACTTTTCCGGATCACCATCTCTGAAAAAATCCAGATGATCTGAAAATCGAACCGGAGCTCTTGATTTAGTGATTGTTGGACCATTTTTCCGTTTTATTTCTAAAAAAACAAGACTGTCTTTATTCAACTCATCATATCCCCGAATTCTTAATTTTTTTCTTCGCCGAAGTCCTGCTAATTTATCATGATAGTAATCCATACGACGTGTATCTAAGTAGATACTTCTCACGGTATATTGTTTATCTGGATGACGTTCAGAATATTTATCTAGCACCATATGAGGCAACAATAATTTCCTCAATTCTGGAATCATCTTATTCGAGATTAAATATTTACACTCTATTCTGGCAATCTTCATTTTATTTAAAAATTGATATTACAAAATCAAATATATAATCACGAAGCAAAATTGATTCTGTCTCAATAGCACACCCTAAAACAGCATTTATAGGTAATTTTTTTAGAGGGACTGAAATAATCCCTGTAACCAGAATCGTTGCTTTTTGATCTATATATTCTGTCATTTTATTAATATTAATTATTTTACCTTCTGGTTGTAATCCAGTTTCATTCAGATTCATATTTATTGTAAAAGCCTGTCCTATCGTAATTTTATTAATATCCTCACTTCTAACGGGAATAACTGCGACAGACAGAGTATCACCAATAATGAGTAATGTATCAGTTGAAAAAACACGGTATAGATACCCATCCATTGGTGATTGAAGCGTAAATTTTGACAACAATTCATTAATTCGCTGAATTTCAAGTTTAGTGCTAATAACTTCATTTTCATAAAGGGCAATTTCTTCAGGCTTAGCACCAGTTTTCAGATTTGCAAGATTTGCCTTAGCTTCCAGCAACTCGCGTTCATATATGATTGCAGTATTTTTATTTATTTCATATTCTTCTTCAGAAATCAAGTTATTTTCGAATAGCTTCTTTTTTCTTTCTACAATCTTTTCCTGATTTTCCAATTGAATTTTTGCCTGATTAACACGTTCCTGAGCCATTTTAATAATAGCCTCTTTTTCTCCGGTTTTACTTACTTTCAAAAATGACTCGGCATTAGCGAGATCCCTATTTAAATTGGCCAGCTCGCGTTCGGTTTCAACAGAATAGATTATACCAATAGTATCATTTTTTGATATTTCATTGAGATCTGCTAAAGTGTTGTTCATTCTAAATTCGATAAAATCACCCCGTTCCACCTGATAAGCTGAAACATTATGAACTATATTTTTGCGGTGATCTACATCGCTGATGCGGATGGACCCATCTTCCGATTTTTGTAAAATCCATTCACGTGCTGGAATTATTTTAGCTTCGCTATTTATATGGTTGGTAATTTTGATTGGTAATAATAAAACTATAATAATTAATACTGCACCAATTATGTAACCAATTTCCTTTTTTCTAATTTTACGCACTTTGTAACAATTTTCCTTTCATATCAGTTATTAAGTCTCGTCGAAAAAGAATACAAATTTAATTAAATTTCAGAGCTTGAATAGTATTGAACATATATTTTAAGTATTATATACCCATTTGTGTTCTTCTACAAAATTCTTCTTAAAACATTCCTTTGCTCTACCAGAAAATGACATATAGTACCACCAGGATAATTATAATTGCATATGCACTGATATTGAATCCAGGACCTGTTTTGAAGGTTTTATTTGTCAATATAATAGCCTTCGAATCATCATCTTGTTTCGATGTACTTAAACTAACACCGGCAATTATTACCATAGTTATTAAACAGGTATACATCATCTGATCCATCCAAGGCAAGTCAACACCGGGAATTTGTTTCAAGCCAAATGCTACAAATATTGAGGCAATTACACCAACAATTGCTCCCATATTTGTAGTTTTCTTCCAGAAGAGTCCCAATAGAAAAACAGCAAGTATACCAGGACTTACTAATCCAGTATATTCCTGAATATATTGGAACATTTGTGGAACATTGCCTAATAAAGGCGCAATAAATCCTGCTATGATTAATGCAACTGCTGCCGAAAGTCTACCCGTAAATACCACTTGTTTTTCACTTGCATTTTTATTTAAATACGGCTTGTAAATATCCATTGTAAATATGGTTGAAGTGGAATTAAGCATAGATGCCAGTGATGAAACTATCGCTGCCACCAACGCTGCTAATACCAATCCTTTTAAACCTGTAGGGACAAAGACACTAATTAGCCATGGATACGATTTATCAAAGTTTATGGCTCCGTTAGCTGACGAAAACGCTTCCTGAACACCAGGAATAATTGCCGTACCTTCAGGCTGAGCATACATTACATAAGCTACAATTCCTGGTATAACTACAAGTAATGGAATGATAAGTTTTAGAAATCCAGCAAAGGCGATACCCTTTTGTGCTTCGGGTAAAGATTTTGCGGCAAGTGCACGTTGAATAATATATTGATTAAATCCCCAGTAATATAGATTAGCCACCCATAAGCCTCCAATCAAAACAGCGATACCTGGAAGATTAAAATATTCCGA
>JARRPN010000086.1:0-12027 GCA_037382875.1 Calditrichaceae bacterium
TGAATGCACGGAGAAATCGGATAAAACACCACTTCTTGTTAAAAAGGTTGCATAAATGACCAGGATAAATGTAATTGTTGATAAAAAATAATTAGTTTTCTTAAGTGAACCTTTCATGTTTTGTACCAGCAGACCGTGTAATAATGCAAGCACGGTTAGCCAGGGAATGAGCGAAGAGTTTTCCACAGGATCCCAGCCCCAGTAACCACCCCAGCCCAGTGTCTCGTAGGCCCAGAAAGCTCCCAGAATAATACCAGCCCCTAAAGTAAGCGAAGTAAATACAGTCCATGGTAAGGCGTGTTTCACCCAACCGTCGAAATCTTTCTTTAAAAGAGAACTAATTGCCAATACAAAAGGGAAGGCAGCAGCAGCATACCCAATAAATAAAATAGGTGGATGAATAACCATCCAGAAATTCTGCAACAGTGGATTTAAACCGGAACCATCGGGCGGTATTTGATTGAAGGTTTCAAATGGGCTTGCTTTTATCAATATAGCCAGAAAAAATAATTGGATAAGAGAAAAGAAAAACATTCCTGAGGTTTCATATTTTTTTGATGTTTTAATAAAAATAAATCCCAAGAAAGCATTCATCAGAATCCAGAATAAAAACGATCCTTCCTGGCCGGCCCAGAAAGAGGAAATTAAAAATCCCAAAGGTAAATCACGTGAGGAATAGCCGTATACATATGTATATTGGAATTGATAAGTTATAAACAAATAAAATAAATAGGCTGAAGCAATTACTATCAAAATCACACCTATATAGTAGCTTATCCGTCCATTTTCAATCTTTATTTTTGTTTGCTGATTCTTCTTTGATTTTTTATTGGTAGTTGCTGTCAATTCCGAGCGCATTAAGCGAAAGTAATAATAACCGGAAAACAGAGTAGCAATAAATGCAAGAATAATACTTACTGAACCTATATTCATTGAATTCTCCATATTAACATCATTAATCGATTTATATTTAAATCCAAAAACGCTAATTTACTTAAATTTATTCGATTAAAAAAGAAAATCGGAGCTAATGAAAAATTGAACTTAAGTTAATTGTAAAAATTCAATCTTATTCGGATTATTTGTACCAAGATGATGTTTATCATCTGCGGCTGTTGCAATATAGATTGGTTCGCGTCCGACTTCTTTGAGTGATTTTAATCCCATCTCAATACGTTTAGTATCTATAATTTGCCAGCCGTGATAATCCAAAGCTACCGGATCAGTGCTTAACAAAAGACTGTTCATCGGCCAGCGCCAGTGGGGCATATAGGATGGGCCGCCTTCATATTGTGCTTCAATGGCATCACAAATATGTAACCGCACTTTATTACGGAGAGGAGACAGCATGTTAACATCAGCTATATAGGGGTTGCCGGTATTCAGATGATATTTATTGGGATTATGAATAGCTCCAAACATATTTTTAAGTGACATTGTCAATCCGGCGATACTGTGATCCTTTAATAACGGTAGATTAATAATACAATCACATTCACGGACAGCAGTATTGCAAACAAGACTTGCCACTGAGCCGAAAACCTGCAGATTTTGATAAAATCCCATTATCTCGTTGCCCAACACACGGATATCATTTTTTCGTTCTTGAATTTTAAAACCTCCATCTTCCAGATCTTTACTTAGTCGATCCCAGATAATTATATTATTTTTTTGAATACCTGCTTCTTTTAATCGCTCCACAATTGCATCAACCAGAATAGTATGTGATGATCCATAACCTGAAAGGCAATTAACTTTGAGACCTACCACTTCACCTGGTTTGACTATTTTTTGCCAGGTTTCAATAGGCTTATCATAGTTAAACAAACCACACATCCCTTTATCAAGCAAAGCTATCATCTGATCTATACTCTTTGGTTCTAACGCATTAGTAACTTGTACCACTCTGGATTTTCCATTCGAGGGTATGGACTTGCAGGATGAAATACGAGGGTAAAAAATAGTTGAACCTGCCGCTAATGCTGATTTTTTTATGAATGATCGTCTATTCATTTTCATTTAAGACTATATTAAATATCAATTTTCTAAAATTCTATGCAGATAATCTAATTGAAATTCTTTGTAATTAATTTATATTGATTATCATATATATTATAAGTTATGAAAAATATACAGTCAATTGATAGTTATATTTGCAAAAAATATATATATAAAGAAATCCGCTACGCTGCTGTAGGAATAATAGCGGATTAAAAATAAAAACAACTTATGGTATATAAAATAACTATTCTAATGGATTTTGAGTTAATCCTTCAATTTCTGAGTCAGTATAGCCAAGTTCTTTCCAGTCCAAAACACCATTTTCAGCATGACAATTACTGCAGGTTAAAGCTCCATCTCTACGAACAGCATGGCTGATTTCGAGCATAGCGTCATCAGGCAGCCATCTTGGTTCAACCATTTTCCCGGAAACAACCTCATCATACGCGTCAGTGTTCCAACCATTTACATCCATAAAAGTAAGAAATTTATCCATCAGATATTTATCAAACATGAAACCATACATCATTTTCATCATACTTTTTTCCATTTCCTTGCGGGCGGCCAAATCAGGATCGCCGGTTTTATAATAGGTCGGTAGATTGTATGGAACAAACATGCCCCCAAATGGTCCTATATTTTGTAGATCGATATGCTGACGTCCGTTGAAATATTTCATCGCATACAATTTAGACGGTTTTTTCTGAGCAATCGGGCGCATTACTTCTTCATACCATGCGGCGTAATCAAAGTCCTGAAATTCAGGCCATACATGTTCAGGTTTGTAGAAACGATATAAGTTTTCACCATTTGGATTATCACCTATCGGATTTCCTAAAAACGTAGCATCACCATTCCACCAGACATATCCGATACCCTTACCCGGCTCAGTTTCTTTTTTAATATCATGATAAACATAAATTCCAACTTCATCTTCGAATTCCGGGTTTGCAAAATCACGCATGGTGGCATTATCCGGGTGCAGGGTTGGTATATGACAGGTTGTGCAGGCAATTTTTTCAGTATGGATATTAAGGTAATCTGCTAATTCTTCGTTTTCACTATGTGGTTCATTAGTATGGCAGTTTTCACATGTAATCTCGACATCCGGCAAATCATTGGCCATCATGGTTGTTGTATGTGTGCCTTTGGCAATCAAATGGCCCTCAGTTACATGACAATCGGTACAATTGAGGCCCGCAGCTGCATGGACATCCCAGGTGGGGGAAAAGGGCGTTCCTCGTTTTGATCCCGGATGCAATACTCTGGGACGATCATGCCCTGTATTAGTCATACTCTGCATGTATGATGAATCGGCTTCATCAACATAAATATCACCACCGAAGTTATGCTGGTGGCAGCGCAGACAAGTTTGCGATGTGGTATTGGTGACCGACATGGCAGCTTTCATGGATCGATCCTGAGCCCAACGGTTACCGTTGTCATCATGGACAACTTGTTTCCGGTTCATATCATAAGCCGCTGAATGACAGATAAGGCAATCGATGGCTTCTTTTTCAATTTCAAGCGTTTTGTATCCTGGCATGATATCACCTAAGGGCGCCTGATACTGGCCACCAATATGACATTGACCGCAGCCTTCAGATAATGTATCACCCTTCCCGATGATTACTATTTCCGCCCAGGCTGTCATGGCGAAAGACCCTGGTTTTGGACATGGACGATCAATTTTACCCATTGGAAAATTATCAGCCAATTCACCATTAAATCCATAAACATTCGGGTGAATTGTTGTAAAAAATGTATAATGGGATGAACTCAAAAGGTTTTCCATCAAATCAACATTTTTCAATTCTTCTGTGGCATGATCTTCTACCTCAATTTCCCTGTGACAGGTCAGACAGGTTTGAGGACCTTCGTAAACTAAAATATTATTTTCGCGAAATCGTTCAATATGGGAAAAATCAAGATCGTAGCTATTTTGCAATTTTGCTGCTATTTGATCAAATTCTTCACTGCTAACTTTTTCAATAGAAAAATTAACTTTGCCAGGCCGACTGTCAGCAGGCATCATGAAGTTTATTATGTGAGACCACGATAAATAAGTGAATATTGCAATTAAAACAATTAATAGCGAAGATATCAGTAGAGATTTCTTTTTCATAGTCCGTTCCTTTCAAATGAACCTGGTCAGTTTGCATAACAATTCAACATTTGTTACAAAAATCACTTGAAGTTTAAAACAACTTCAAATATTTAGATGTAGAAATTTCAAAAAGATACAGATTTTTTAAAAAAATCTTATAAATATGAGATTAATATGTTAGATAAAAATATTATGGGGGATTTTGTATTGGTGTTAACAAATATTTCGTGAGGGCGATAGATTTTCTGCCCATAAATATGGTTGTGATGCATATTTAAAAGTTTTTATTTTTCTTACTAGACAGGCTGACTAGAACAATTATTAATAATGCACCAAAAAAAGCAGGAATCAATTCATAAATACCTGTCGCATCTTTAAGCCATAGCTTCCAGATAATTGTTATCAACGTTCCGGAAATCATTCCTGCAATGATACCAGCTTTACTGGTATGCTTCCAGTAAAGCGATAATATTATGGCCGGACCGAACGAGGCACCTAGACCTCCCCAGGCAAACAGTACAAGCCAAAAAACAAGATCCTGTGCCAGGTAAGCCAGAACTATTGCAACGATACCGGATACAACCACTACAACTCGGCTAAGTTTTAATTTACTGATCTCCGGCAGATTTCTGTTCTTACGCCATACCTTTTCATAAATATCACGTACAAAAGTGGATGCAACCACAAGTAATTGTGAATCCGCTGTTGACAGTATAGCGGCAAATATACCGCCAACCAGCAGACCATAGAAAAGGGTTCCAAAATATTTTGATGACAACACAAGGTAAATCATCTCCGGATCGTTATCCGGTAAACTATTGATCTCTGGAAATACGGCTCTACCAACCAGTCCGATGCAGACTGCTCCAATTCCTAGAACAGTATTCCAGATGGTTCCAACTATAGCTGAATAGGTCAAATTTTTTGATTGATCAATTGACATATAACGAACAACAATGTGCGGTTGACCAGGCGAACCTAATCCGATACCAACAAATCCGATAATGGCTCCAGCACTGAGGGAAAAAGGATCGATCAGTGTGGGATTGAAATTATATAATATGTTGAATAATGAATTAATACCACCCAATGCAAACAAACCAACAATTGGCAGAACCGCCAAGCCAATTAGCATAATTATCGCCCGAACAACATCATTATAGGCAACAGCCACATAACCACCGAGTACCATGTAAATAAGAATCAATAATCCGGAAATAATCAATGACCATTCC
The DNA here is from genome assembly GCA_037382875.1 of Calditrichaceae bacterium. Lineage (GTDB taxonomy): Bacteria > Calditrichota > Calditrichia > Calditrichales > Calditrichaceae > JAFGKZ01. Next base: position 5,344 of record JARRPN010000086.1, read on the forward strand.
AATGACAGATCCAAGGCCGTTGCCAAAGTCTTGGCCCCGGCATTGAATTGGGCTGCAACATAGGCCAGGAAGATCGTCCGGAAGATATCGCCGACAGGGCTACCACAATCTTATTCATCACCCGTCCGCCGATAAAAAAGTCAGATTGGTTTTTTGTTTTTAACATGGCCAGTAAACCAATGCCGATGGGCAAAAGCAAGGTTAATAAAAATATAGTAAAGGCAAGAGGATCACTTAGTTTATCATAAATATTCATCAGTAATGGTTGATTGATTATTTTTTCAATTTATTGATATCGTGCTATATAATTTTCTAATCATGTCGTTAATCATTCAGTTCCAAAACGATTACAGATATAGGAGGCATATTAACTATTAGATTTCCGCTTGTAAGTCTGGCGTCATCGAAATTTTTAGGAACCACCTTTATGGGATTGTCAAATGTATTATGATCCTGCACTTTCTTTGAAGTTAAAATTCTGCCCTTCACACTTTTAGCATCAAAACCATTTAGTTCGATCTCAACTTTTTGACCTTTTTTATTATCTATATTAGTCAGAGAAATATGCATTTTTCCAGAATTATCTTTAGAAGCTGATACTGACACAGCCGGAAGTTTTTTATCTCCCTGTACAAAGTCGTTTGATTTAATCTTAATCGGAACTAAAATAGCATCCTGATGCACCTTGTACATTTCCATTACATGATAAGTTGGAGTAAGAATCATTTTTTCGTCCATAGTAAGAATCACGGACTGTAATGCATTAACCGTTTGTGCAAGATTAGCCATCCGAACCCGGTCTGCATGGTTGTTAAAAATGTTCAAGGTAATTCCGGCAATCATAGCATCCCGAATGGTATTTTGCTGATATAAAGCACCATTTCCTCTTGGATCTGCATCATACCATCCACCCCATTCATCTACAACGAGTGCAACTCTTTTATCAGGATCATATTTATCCATTATTTCATCATTTTTGGCAATAAATTCTTCCATAAACCATGCCTTTTCCATAATCATAAAATATTCTTCATCATTAAATTCATAAGAAGAGCTTCTATACTCCCAGTTCACAGCGTAATGATGGATGGATAAACCTTCAATTCGTCGGGCAGGAATATCTCTCATAATTGTTTCTGTCCAATGGTAATCGGGGAATCCTGGTCCAACAGCTATTCTGAATAGTTTTTCAGAATTATAATAATTAGTCATGGCTGTAGCAAATCGTTTATAGAGATTTACATAATATTCCACTGTCATATGGCCACCACAATCCCAGGATTCATTGCCAATACCCCAATAGGTGACATGCCATGGTTTTTCACGTCCATATTCTTCACGCAGGTCAGTAAGATGACTGCTGCTGTTAGCATGATTGACGTATTGTACCCATTCTACTGCTTCGCGAACAGTTCCACTGTTCATATTAACAGCAAGATATGGTTCTGCGCCAAGCAATTCACATAAATTAAGAAATTCGTGTGTTCCAAAACTGTTATCCTCACGGTAATTTCCCCAGGATAAATTTTCGATTGGGATGCGTTTACTTTTTGGCCCAATTGCCTCCTTCCAGTGATATGTGTCGGCAAAGCAACCTCCGGGCCAGCGTAAATTGGGAATATGCAATTCTTTAAGCGCTTTTATAACATCATTTCGCACACCATTAGTGTTAGGAATGTTTACATTTGCATCACCTACATATATACCATCATATATTACTCTTCCGAGAGGTTCAGCAAAGAGCCCATAGATATGTTTGCTGATTTGTGTTTTTGCTGAATCAACATCCAGAACAACATTATTTTGTGCCATCGAGACAGCCATGCAAATTCCGATTATTAATGTTATAATAATTTTATTCATTCATCGATCCTTTCTAAAAAAATACTGTAATTGAATATCTTTGGTTTTAGGTACTAAATAATTAGACAGCCTTTTGTTTTAATAGCCTCTGATAACTTTGTTTTATAAACATATTATATTTATCCAGTAAGCATATAGGCTATACAAAATTAATGAACAAATCAAATTCATTCAATCAAAATAGTAACATGAAAAGTAGGCAAATAAAAAAAGCACAGCAAAAAAGCTGCGCTTTGAACAAAAAGAATTCTATTTAATTAATAACATCCGTTTAGTTTCAGTAAAATATCCGGATTTAATTCGATAGAAATAGATACCGCCCGGTAAATCGGATGCATCAAAATTGACAGAATGGTAGCCAACTTCCACTTTTTTGTTTATCAACGTTTGTATTTTTCTTCCAAGTAAATCGTACACAATAATTTTTGTAAGTCCTGATTTTGGAAGAGCAAAATTAATTGTTGTAGTCGGATTAAATGGATTGGGATAATTCTGACTTAATGAATACTCAGTTGGTAATTCATTTATATCCTGAATACCGACAAACAATATTGAAGCTTCATTACTATACTCTGATAATATTGAATCTCTGAAGGCATTTATTCTGTAAGTGTAGGTTTGGCCTAAAACCGCACTTGTATCCGTATATTGCTTCCCGCTTCCTTCTAATGTGTCAAGCAGAGAAAAAACTGTCTGGGGGCTCTGTATTCGTTCAATTATATATCCGCCTTCTCTTCTGGATTTGTCTGTCCAGTTTAATGTTATTGCATTCACATCATTTATTTGCAGAGCAAGGTTCGTTGGGGCATACAAGATGGTTGTAAACTCAGACGTACTCCTTTCCCAATACCGGCCAGATTTTCTCCCTGAACCCGCCAATAGTACTTTTGTCCTTCCAGAAGTCCGGATAAAACTACAACTGTATCTGTTGATGTAGCGGGGGTTATTATATCAATAGTAAAAGTGCTATTCTCATTTAAACCTCTATCGATAGAATTAATGCTTTGTATACTGCAATTTACGAAAATTTTCATTAAACTGAAGATTTTTAATGTTAAATCCTGATATCAAAATTAATATATATTGTATATAATCATTTTTTCCTTAAAAATTGTAGTTTAATAACTGTTTTATTAAATTCATATCATAATTATTAAATAAAGCATAATATAGTATACGGGATATTTCTTACATGATAAAAAGGCCTGCACTATTATTAACAGTTTTACTTGTTATTGCACTGATAGTTGTCGTTACTTACAAAATTCAAACCGATCCTTTTAACAATACTGCTTCCAGTGAACAGAATAGTGAAATGATGCAAGAATTCGGATCGATTTATAGTGTTTACCAGCATAACTGTTTAACCTGCCATGGAAGGAATGGAGAAGGTCAATCTGGATTTCCCTCTTTACAGAAAACCACATTTAGTGTCGAAGAAATTAAACAAATTATCACCACCGGCCGGGGTGAAATGCCTGCTTTCCCTCATATTACAGAACTCCAGTTATCACAGTTAGCTGAAATGGTAAAACAGTTATCGGACTAATGATACGCTTATTTTTATATGTGCAGAAATATTTTGCAGCAATATATTTTTTCTACCTCATAAATTAGCGGAAACAAAGTGAATGAAAAAACGTCAATCAATGGTGATTTATAGGCTAGGAATAATTCTGATTATAGAATTATTAAATAATTATAAAAGTAGTAAATATATTCGAATCTAATTATTTGAGAAAAACAGCCGAATTTCAATGTTTACAATCGTTTCAAAGTTTTTCACTAATCATAAAATATAAATATTCTAATAAGCTATATGAATTAATTCAATACTATTATTTACAGAGGAAGGAAATGATACGCAAAAGTTATACCCTTCAGAATAAACATAAGGAGGATTTATTACTCGATCTTCGGTACGATGAGGGGACCCGTGAAGCACCTACTATAATTATTATGCATGGATTTAAAGGTTTTAAAGATTGGGGATTTTTTCCCAATTTAGCCAGTCGAATGACTGCCAGTGGATATGCAACTGTCTGTTTTAATTTTACCCGAAATGGGATCGGCAGTGATTTAAAAAATTTTACGGAACTTGATAAATTTGCAGAGAATACCTATTCCCATGAATTAGCTGATTTGGAAACAGTATTGGAAGCTATAAAATCTGGTCAGATAGGTAATAATATTATCGACTCGGAAAAACTTGGGATAATGGGGCATAGCCGTGGAGGCGCTATAGCTGTATTGGGTGTTCGTGATCATCAAGATGATTTTCAGGCAATGGTTACCTGGTCAACCATTTCCAATCTGTATCGTTATTCAGATGATCAAATTAAGCACTGGGAAAGTAAAGGATTTATTGAAATTGAAAATAGCCGTACTAACCAGATGATGCGTCTCAATAAAGTATTCTGGGATGATTTGAATAAAAATAAAAAACGTTTTGATTTAATTAAAGCAGTTAAAGATATAGAAATTCCTTCGCTGTTTGTCCATGGTGTGGAGGATACCAGTGTTTCTCCTTCCGAAAGCGAAGAATTACACGATAATTGTAACGCCTATTCAAAGCGTCTAGAGTTGATTGAAGGCGCCAATCATACCTTTGGTATTAAACATCCGTTTGAAACAGATACAACTGAATATGAAACTGCCTGTACCCTGACAGAGCATTGGTTTGATAATAATTTTATGATTTAGTGAGACTTCAATAATTGATTTTAAAGTAAGGCTGGTTGCAAGGAACAATAAATCATTAAAATACGTTTGGCAAAGCAGAGTCAGTTATTACAAATAGGACAAATCAATGATAATTGGTGATTATGATATTTCTGTTATTGAAACCGGTTATATAAGTCTGGATGGCGGAGCCATGTTTGGTGTAGTACCAAAAACCTTATGGCAAAAAAACAATCCTGCCGATGAATTCAATCGTATAAAACTGGCTCTACGTTTACTTGTTTTGCGAAGTTCTGAGCGTTTGATCATTATTGATACGGGTGTTGGTAATAAACTCAATGAAAAATTGAGTAAAATCTATAATGTGGATTACAGCACTTATGATATTCAATCAGAACTGGATAAAAAAAGCATAAATCCCAAAGAGGTGACCGATGTGATTATTACACATATGCATTTTGATCACGTTGGTGGTGCCACCTATTATGAAAATAACGAATTAAAACTGACCTTTCCTAATGCTATCCATCATATCCAGGGTGAGCAATGGTATTGGGGATCCAATCCAACAGAAAAAGATAAAGCCAGCTTTATGCCGGAAAATTATATGCCCATTCAGGAACAGGGTAAGTTAAATGAATTGCCCGGTCCGGGTACGCTTTATCCCGGAATTGATTTACTGGTTATGTATGGTCACACGCATGGTATGCAATTGCCTAAAATATATGATTCCAAAACTACTCTGCTTTATTGTGCTGATTTAATACCGACTGCTTCACATATACCTCTTCCTTATATTATGGGATATGATAATTATCCGATGAACACACTGGAAGAAAAACGGCGTATTTTACCACAAGCAGTGGATGAAAACTGGATACTCGCTTTCGAGCACGATCCTTTTTGTGCGGCCGGGACAGTGGAATTAACCGATAAAGGTTTTAAACTCAAAGAAGAGATTAAACTATAAGCATGGATGGATATGTTAAGGTTGCCAGAAGTGAAGAGATTAAAGAACGGTTCGCCATCTCTGTTACTGTAAATGGTAAAAGTATTGCAATTTTCAAATACAATCAAAAACTCTATGCCTTGCGCGATTCCTGCCCTCATCAGGCTGCCCCGATCAGTGATGGCTATGTGGATGAAGGATTTGTAGTATGTCCGCACCATGGTTGGATGTTTAAACTGGAGGATGGCAGTTTTTCACATAATGATTTAATGAAAATTCCAGTTTATCCAGTAAAGGAAGAAGATGGGGCTGTTTATATTAATCCAAATGCAAATGAGTGATTTTATTAATCTAATATGGTAACTAGTACCATCTGAATTGAAAATGCGTCATTTCCGTGTGAACTGGAATCCACAGATATCCTTTTTTAGCTGGATTCACACTTTCGTGGGAATGATAAAAAAAGTTTCTAAAAAGATACAATCTAAATTTTTAATTTTAGTTACTTCCCACACAACCAGCAATAGCCAAATTCATCAACATTGAATTCATCTATAATTTTCAATCCCGCTTCAGAGAATAATTTGTTCCTATCCGAGGTAATAAATTCTTTATAATGTGAGCCTTCCAGGTATTCAATAAATTTAGTGAGCCAGTTCATATGATCACTGTGATCAAAAATGACTATGTATTTTGTCGCCAAATCTGCTGCTTTCAGAAGGATAACTTTTCTTAATCCTGATGATAATCCATGTAATAAATAGCCCATCGATACTATATCTGCTTTAGGTATTTGTGGAGTATTGAGTTCAAAAAGATCCTTCAATTCAAAATCAATCTGGGGATATTTTCTACGTGCTCGTTTTAAAAGTCGTGGAGAAAAATCCATGCCCCGAACCGAGTGTCCGCGTTGGAAAAATTCACCAGCTAATACACCAGTGCCAGTGGCAAAATCAATTACCTTAAGATGGTTAGGTAGTTTGAGTTGCTCTAACACTTTTCGGTATTGTGGTATTAAATTCAATTCAATAATTGGATATATGAGCGAGGCCAGATTGAATACTGATTTTATTTTTTTACGTTCTTGAACAAATTGTTCATCCATATCAGATACTAATTATCTTCATCCGGGGATTGTAAGCGGTTATCACTGCGGATTGAATCAATTTTCAATAGCGGTCGCTCTAATT